>DATHTL010000191.1:0-5957 GCA_035463255.1 Anaerolineales bacterium
ATCGGACGAAGCCAAGAAAGCCTTTATCGCCGATGTAACCCATGAGCTACGAACCCCACTAACCGTTATCAAAGGCACCATTGAAACTCTGGAAGATGGCGCCATCGATGACCAGGAGGGACGCGGTCCGTTGCTCACGTCGATGGGGCGCGAGACAGAGCGCTTGATTCGATTGGTGAATGAGCTGCTGGTGCTGACACGCGCCGATGCAGGGTCATTGCAATTGAATATGCAATCAGTTGATCTTGCCGAGCTAGCCAAGACTCGCTGCCAAGTTTTCTCGGGTTTGGCTACACGACAGCAAGTTGTCCTTGAAGTTCTGGGAAGAGACTGCCTGGTGTGCGCGGACCCGGATCGATCAGCCCAGATAATTGACAACTTGCTAGATAACGCCATCCGTCATTCGCCTGAAAATTCAAGGATCACCATCACGATCAAACCCGTTGATAACGCGGTGAAGTGCTCTGTAAGCGATCAAGGGATAGGTATCCCCCCACAGCACTTGCCCTTTATCTTTGAGCGCTTCTACCGTGTCGACTCATCGCGCACTCGTAAAGACGGCGGCACCGGTCTGGGACTCGCCATCGCCCGGGCGCTAGTCCAGGCACAGGGCGGACAGATTTCCGCGCAAAGTGTCGAAGACGAGGGCACAACGATTACTTTCTGGTTGCCAAGTGCGCACTCCAACGTCTCCTGACGTTGGCCAGAATTTACAAAGTTTGGCCCCACAGGGGTGCTACGCAAAAACTTTGGAATCCATCATTTGCCTCCCAACTGCCCAGATCATGACACAAACCTGACGGACGATGGGAATATCCTAGTAGGCGAACTAAATTTTCGCACCAGGAGATTTCCATGAAACACATTTCAACGATCGTCAACGCGACTCTGGCAGCAGTCATGATTCTCATTCTTCTGAGCATGAGCTTGCCAAACTTCAGTGCACAGGCAGCCACTGCGACGCAAACCGTTACGGAGGAGCCTGCTCAAGATCAGGAGTTAAGCTGCAGCCCGGAGCGCAGCGTTCAGGTCAGTGGAACGGCGGTCCTCAACGTCCCGCCAGATCGAGCGTTGATCCAGCTTGGCGTGCAGTCCAACGGCAAGACGCCAAAGGAAGTGCAGGCAAAAAACGCCACCGCCATCAATAATGTGATCAAAGCCTTGAAGGGTCTTGGCGTCGAAGCAAAGGACATATCCACCGACCGTTATGTAATTGAGCCAATTTATGAGGACTACGACTCGCTCCACATCAAAGGCTATCGCATTTACAACTTGATCGCCATCACCATGCGCGATGTGGATAAGACGAGCGATGCCATCGCTACGGCATTTCCGGCCGGTGCGAATCAAGTCGTCAATGTGGAGTTTTACACGAGTGAGCTGCGCAAGTATCGCGACCAGGCGCGCGAAATGGCAACAACCGCCGCGCACGAAAAAGCAGATGCCCTTTCTCAGGCTGCAGGTGCCAAGACCGGGTGTATCCTCAACATCAGCGAGAACTCATGGTCATATTTCAGCGGTCACAACTGGTGGTATGGCGGGAACAATCAGAATGTGTGGACTCAGAATGTTGCCCAGAATGTTGCGCCCAGCGGCGGTAGCGCTCCCACCGGGGACGAGACACCCGTCAGTGCAGGACAGGTCTCCATTCGAGCAGAAGTGAGTCTCACCTTCGCTCTTCAGTAAGAGTCACAGCTAATCCGGGGCGGCTGGTGGAGCCGCCCCGGAAAATTATTCCTTCTTCTTTCCAAAGCCCACAATCGCTGCAACCAGCACCGAGAAACTGATCACAAGCGCGACCACAACCGTGCTATTCTTCCTGATGAATTGCCCCGGCTCCATTGACAGGGCAATTTCTGTTTGTACCGGGGTGTGAGACAGTGTTGGGGTACGCAGATTTTGCCTAACGGGCTCAAGAGTGACAGGGGTCACCGTAGCAGGCGCGGGCTGGGTGGCTTCCCTGACAATCAAAAGCGTCCAGCCGGGCATAACTATGTCTGATGTAAGATTGTTCAAGCGCTTGATCTGCTCGATGGTTGTGCCATAGGTAATCGCCAGGGTCCACAAGGTCTGTCCGTATTGCACTTCGTGGATCACGTCGCCATCTGACCGGGCTGTGCTGAGCGCAACAGGGACAGAATATTGCGGAAGGGATCCGTACTCTGCATACTGGGTTGCGAGCCCAAGGCAAGTCGACTGTGTGGCCGCGGCTTTGGTGAGATGAGCATCTGCGCCCCATTGCATTTGGCCGGAGGGCGTTTGTAAGGCAGTGACCACCACAACATACATTTGATCGCTGGCCACCACCGCCGCACCGATATGACTGCGATCCGGCGAAAGCATTGTGTTGGCATGCTCGTCATCTCCCAGCCACATCGAGATGGCATCCTGGGCGGTCGTTGCAATACCCCAGTTCTCAGATCGATAGCCATCTTGCGATAGATCCCCCCAGAGGGCAAAACCTTTGGTAAGCAATAACTGTCCGAGCGACATATTGCAGGGACGGTAATGCCCCGCCATACCCTCTGTCGCCGCAAGTGCATTTGCAGTCTGCGCAGCAACCTCCATTAGAACAGAGTGGATCGCCAGCGGGCTCATCCCGTGCCGGATGCGCAAGTCATTAATGGCATTGATAATATCTACAGGGTAAAGCGCGGCGTGCGTCGCAGCGCTCGCTTCCGGCGTAGTGGTGGTCGTCTCCTCTTGCAACGGAGGCAGGCCCGAAGATCCGGCAAGAACGTGCGCGGTGGAAAGAATCCAGATCAAAAAGAAGAGAAAGATGATCAGGCGGCGAAGAGGCGTGTTCACATGCATGTCCCAGTATTACGTCGCAATGACAGCCAAAAAGTGACAACGAATAGCGCCATTATAGTCCCCAAGTTCTTTCATCTGCCTCTTTCAAAGGCCAGAAGGCAGGTCGCTTATAATGTAAACATGTTTATCGATCAAGTAGAGATCCACGTAAAATCAGGCAAGGGCGGCGATGGCATGGTGCACTTCCGCCGCGAAAAATTTGTGCCGCAGGGTGGGCCCGATGGTGGCGATGGCGGCAAAGGTGGAGACGTCATCTTTGAAGTGAAGCCCACGCTCAATACGCTTTCCTCCTTCCGCCAGAATCAAAAGTTCCGGGCGGAGGACGGTATTAAGGGCGGTCCGTCCCAGATGACCGGGCGCAACGGCAAAGACCTCGTCATCTACGTGCCGCCAGGCACGGTGCTGTTCGACGCGGATACCGGTGAATTGATCGGAGATTTGACGAAATCGGGCGAAACGCTGACCGTGCTCAAAGGCGGGCGCGGCGGGAGAGGCAACCAGCACTTTGCGACCTCGCGCAATCAGGTGCCGCGCACCGCGGAGAAAGGGGAACCCGCGCAGGAGAAACGCATCAAGCTGGAGCTGAAATTGATCGCCGATCTCGGGCTGATCGGCGTCCCGAACGCGGGCAAGTCCACGTTGCTCTCGGTGCTGACGAATGCTAAGCCGAAGATTGCGGCATACCCGTTTACCACGCTCGAGCCAAACCTGGGTGTGGCAAACATCGACGATGACACAACCGTCGTGCTGGCCGACATCCCGGGACTGATCGAGGGCGCTTCGCAGGGCGCGGGACTCGGGCATGATTTCCTGCGCCACATTCAACGGACGCGCGTCCTGATCCATTTGCTGGATGGCCTGTCTGAAGACCCGGTCGCAGATTACAGCCAGATCAACTCGGAGCTATCGCTGTTCGACCCCAACCTGGGGAAGAAACCTCAAATCGTAGCGCTCAACAAGATCGACCAGCCCGACGTGCAGGAAAGACTTGCGGAAATCCAGAAGAAATTCAATGAGCTCAATGTTGAGCTTATGACCATCTCAGCTCTGGCGCGTACAAACACGCGCGAGCTGTTGATCAAAGCCCATCAAACACTCGAAGAAATGCCGGCCGCGGAAGAGATTGAACTGCCTCTGCCGGTCTACCGGCCCAAGGAAGATCCGCGTGAGTTCGTTGTCACTCGCGAAGGCGCGAATGAGTGGCGTGTTACGGGCGTGGCGATCGAGCGCGCCGCCTCCATGACCTACTGGCAGCACGACGGATCGGTACGAAGATTTCAGAAGATCATGCAAACACTCGGCGTCGATGATGCCCTCCGAAGCGCCGGGGTGCAGGAAGGGGATACGGTCGCCATCGGCGATTTTGAACTGGAGTGGCAGGAATGAAATGACATGAACAAACAGCGCACATTGATCCTCGTACTCGTTGCTGCCGGCGCGATCATCGTGGGACTTTTCGGACTGCGGACCTTTCGTGTGTGGCGAGAGTTGAGAGAACATCGCCCGCCGCCAGGTTTCCCCGAAGTGTCTGATCACATCGAAACGGATGTAGAACTGATCCGGGATTGGATGACGGTCCCGTTCATCGCCAAAATGTATCATGTGCCGCCCCCTGTGCTGTATGAAGTGTTGGATATCTCGCCGCGAGGCAATCAGGATAAAAGCCTGAGACAGTTGAATGAGCAATATTTTCCGGGAGCTCCAGGGATTGTAGAGGCAAAGATAAAAGCTGCCGTGCTGGAGAACCTCCCGCCGCCTATGCCTACCCTCCCTGACCCTTAAAACGAAGGCATGTCTGATTTCTTATTAACACAAGTTATTAATTATGGAGCGCCAATCCTGGGTGGGATCGTTTTCATCTCGGCCCTGGGAATTCCCCTGCCTGCTACGCTGGTCGTGATCGCCGCGGGAGCATTTTCGCGGGAGGGTTTTTTGCCCTGGCATATCACCGGGTTGGTCGCATGGATCTGCGTCGTCGTCGGGGATTGCATCGGTTACGCAGCGGGCTATTATGTCCGCGGTCCTTTGTTGCGCCGTATCGGAAGCTCGGATCGATGGTTACAGGCGGAGAACTATTTCCAGCGCTGGGGCGGCATGTCCGTTTTTCTGACGCGTTTTCTGGTCACCGGGATCGCTTCCCCGGTAAACATCATTGCGGGGATGGGAAACATCTCTTTCCGCACGTTCCTGATCTATGATGTAACAGGCGAAGGCATATGGGTCTTTGGTTACGGAGGGCTGGGCTACCTGTTTGGCCCGCAATGGGAGGTGGTCAGTGAGTTCATGAGCAGCTTCGGAGGCTTGATCCTTGGTATTCTACTTCTGGGTATCGGGGTCTGGCTGGCGAGGAGAAAACTCAAGAGGATCGAAGACGCAAAAGGAAACGTCCCTGAGGCATAAAAGCTCGGGGACGTTGTATTTACCAGTGTCAACAAAACTGCAAATCTTCTAGACTCCCCTCTTGCGCCTCCGGTTTTTGCCTGACTGATATAATGCCGTCATAATCCATTGAGAGGGTCATTGAAAGGATGACAACAATGCTCACATCGAAAAAACTACTTCCCTTTCTCCTGCTCGTCCTCATTCTCACTGCCTGTGGAGCCGAGGCCTCTCTAACCTCTGATCTACAAAGCACGGTCACAGCGCTGAGCTTACAGCAAACGATTGTAGCCCTGGACGTCACGGTCCAGGCCCATGCGGCCGCTCAAACCGAAGCGGCACAGGCAACCGCAACCCAACCACCCACAGCAACTCTGAGTCCCACCCTCACGGCCACTCCGGGCCCGCTGGTGATCCGGGATGACTTCAGCAGTGATACAGGCCGCTGGATCGAGTGCGGAATGTGCAATATTGAAAATGGCGCTCTGCAGATGGGACCGTATCCTATTTCAGACAAGGGAGAAGGCTATCTGGCGATCTGCGCAGATTGTGGCGTAGCACAAGATTATAAAATGGGTGTAGATGCCACGTTCAAAGACGGATATACCGACCGCGGCTTTGGGCTGGTCCTGAGGGAGGAAAACGGGAACTATGCCGATGTTGAAATTACCACCTGGCAATTCTACGGGGTATGGGCGTATGACAGATCGATCAACGGATGGGGAAATCTGTTGGGCGGTGATCCGTGGAAACCAAGTGGAAGC
>DATHTL010000192.1:0-67514 GCA_035463255.1 Anaerolineales bacterium
CGTCCTTCATCTGGGAGAACGCCATGGGACCGATCAGATCGCGGGTCTGGACATTGAGTGGCAGGTGCAAAGAAATAAAATCGGACCAGGCAAACAGGTCCTGGAGCGCAACGGGTTCGGCATTGCCGTGCTCGAGCTCATGCTCCGAGACGTTGGGATCATAGGTCACCACGTTCATTCCGAACTCGGCGGCTCGCTTCCCCACTTCTGTCCCGATGCGCCCGAAGCCGATCACGCCCAGCGTCTTGCCGCTCAACTCGACGCCCTCGAATTGCTTCTTGAGCCACTGACCCTGTTTCATCCCGGCATCTGCGCGCGGGATCTCGCGCGCCACAGCCAGCAGCAAACCAAGGGTCAGTTCAGCAACCGCCACCGTGGTGGAAGACGGCGCGTTGACCACCGTGACATTATGCTTCTTTGCCGCTTCGAGATCGATGTTATCCACGCCAACACCGGCGCGCCCAACCACCTTCAGCCTGGAGGTCGCATCGAAGACAGCCGCTGTGACTTTGGTCTGGCCGCGCACGACCAGGGCATCGTATTCCGGGAGAATCTTAATCAACTCATCTGCGGGGGTGCTGTCACGATAATTTACATTGCCCGCGTTACGCAAAATGGACTGGCCGCGTGCATCCAGTCCGTCGGTAATAAGAATATTGTAATTAGTCAGGCATCTATTTTAACCCATGTAGGGAACGGCTGTAGGGATGGGCTCGCTTTGCGTGCTTCGCGAGCTGTCCATCCCTACATGATTTATTCATACCTCAGCGCTTCGACCGGTTCCAGACTTGCGGCCCGATTTGCAGGATAGATCCCGAAGAACAGTCCGACCGCCGCGGAAAAGAGCGTAGCCAGCGCGACCGCGTTATATCCCACGACCGGCGTGAAAGGTGTGCCGCTCGCCGTCGCGACCTGTCCGACAGCAAAGGAGATCAGCCAGCCCAACAGAATACCAATAATTCCGCCAATCAGGCTCAGTAGAGATGACTCAGTGAGGAACTGAATCAGGATATCGCGCCGGCGTGCTCCCAGAGCCTTGCGCAAGCCGATCTCGCGCGTGCGTTCGGTGACCGACACCAGCATGATATTCATGATGCCGATCCCCCCCACCAGCAGCGAGATGCCTGCAATGCCTCCGAGGAAAATCGTGAGAATGCCTGTAATCGACTGGAAGGTACTGAGCAGATCCTGCTGTGAAAAAATCGTGAAGTCGTCTGCCCCCACGGGGGTGCGGTGACGTGTCCGCAGGATTTGCGCGATCTCTTCTGTGGCTTGCGTCACGACATCTCCGCTCGCGGCTTGCACAAAAATAATATCCACCCGGTCACTGGTGCTGCGGCGGATCAAGCGAGTCTGCGCAGTAGTAAAGGGCACCAGTACCTGATTATCTTCGCTACCAAACGCACCGCCGCCCTTCGACTCCAAAACGCCGAGGATGCGGAACGGCTGCCCCTCGATACGAATCGTTTCACCGCTCACACCATCTGCATGGCCAAATAGTGTTTGGGCCACCTCGGGCCCTATGATGGCCACCGAAGCACGCCCGAGCATGTGTTCTTCGGTAATGAGATCACCTTCTGCCAGGTTGAGGTTTCGCACCTGAAAATAGTCTGGAGTGATTCCAAAGAGTTGTGGAGCAGTTTGCTCGCCGCCAAACGATACGAGGGCATCTCCCTGCAAGGCAGGAGCGACTGCAGCCACAGATGGCGCCGCAAATTGATCGCGCAGCGCTTCTGCATCGCCCATGGTTAATGGTTTCGGGTTTCGAACATTGTCAGCCTGATCGCCGCGAAAGACAAACAGGAGGTTCGTGCCGATCCCGCTGATGGAGCCTGTGATCGAGGCCTCCGCGCCAGTCCCAACCGCTAGCATCGCGATCACGGCTGCTACACCGATAACAATACCCAGCACGGTGAGACCAGACCTGAGCTTGTTTCCGCTGATGCTTTCGAGCGCTTCCAGAAAGGCTTGTCCGATGCTCATGCGCCGCCCCCTTTCTGCCCGTTAGGGCCTGACGCGGGGTCTAATAATCCATCTCGCAAGCGGATCACTCGTTGGGTCTGCTCTGCAATAGTTGGGTCATGCGTGACAATGATCAACGTCGTGCCGTTGTTCTTGTTCAGGTTCAAGAGCAGTGACATGATCTCCTTGCCTACTTTCGAATCGAGGTTTCCGGTAGGCTCATCCGCCATGATGATGGCCGGGTCATTGACGATCGCTCGCGCAATCGCCACACGCTGCTGCTGACCGCCCGACAACTCATAGGGACGATGGGTCATGCGATCTCCCAGGCCCACTGCTTCCAATGCCTCGATCGCGCGGTCGCGGCGCCCATCTAGTTTCCCGGAATACCGCAGAGGCAGTTCCACATTTGTGATGGCGGTCTGGCGCGAGAGCAGGTTGAAGCTTTGGAAAACGAAACCCACTTTCCGGTTACGAATGCTTGCCAGCTGATCGTCATTCAATGACGCGACCGGCTCTCCATCCAGAAAATATTCACCAGACGTGGGACGGTCCAGACATCCAAGCGTATTCATGAGCGTAGACTTGCCCGACCCGGAAGGTCCCATAATGGACACGACTTCGCCGCGTTCGATATTGAATGAGACGCCGCGTAAGGCCTCCACTTCCACTTCGCCCATCTTGTAGACTTTGCGCAGGTCGCGGGCTTCGATGACGTTCGCCATGAGATTATCCCCCGAACCCGCCACCCGGTCCGCCGGGGCCGAATTCCACCGGCGGATTCAGAATGATCACGTCGCCTTCCTGGACCTCACCGGACGCGATCACGCTCATCGTGTCAGACGATGAACCAAGCGTAATGTCTTTTTGGACGGGTTGCTCATTCTCCAGAATGTAAACCACGCGCTTCCCATCCACCAGGCGCACGGCCCGATTCTGCACCAGGAGAACATCCTGCAGTTCTTCGACAACGATATTGACCGCCGCGGTCATCCCCGGCTTCACAAAGGAGTCAGGATCGGTTATCTCCACGGTCACCGTAAAGTTGACCACACCCTCCTCCACCGTCCCGGCCTGGGTCACATCCACGATTTCACCATGATATTGCTTGCCCAGAATCGCATCAAATGTCAGTGTAACGGGCTGGCCGATAGAGACGCTATTGATATCCACTTCAGAGACTTTTACATCCACCAATAGGCTCGATAAATTATCGAGACGGAAGGCAGTGTCACCGGCGCCCGTCTGGTCGCCAGGCAAGGTGTATGCTTCTGTGACCGTACCGGCAAAGGGTGCGATCACCTGCGCCAGATTCAGAGTAGCCTGGGCGGCATCCACGCGGGCCTGTGCTGCGGCGATATCGAGCATGTTCCCGTTGTTCAGCCGCTCATAGTCACGCAGGGCATCATCCAGCTTTGCTTTTGCAAGCGCAAGATCTTCATCAGCTTTTTTGATCGTCCCTTCATCGGCGTAACCCCTGTATTCCTTGAGCTCAGGATACTTTCTGGGCCCGATCCGCTTGTACACGATCTTCTTGATGTGGATCTTTCCGTTCAATTCCTGGCGCCAGTTGAATGCTTTGTCATAGGCTTCCTGCGCATCACGCAGGGCAATCACAGCCTCTGCGCGAGCGGTATCGGAGGTGAGTAAAGCATCCAGATCTTTTTGCGCGCTGGCCAGATCCGCCTCGGCCATGATGACGCTCTGCGGCAACGATGTCTTTGCCAGATACGCCAGGACGAAACCGGCAGGAATATTGTCTCCAACCTTTACATTGACTGTATCCACGGTTCCGGCCGCCTGCCAGACCAGTACTGCTGTCTGTTTTGCACGCACCGTGCCTGTCGCACCAATGGTTGCCGTCAGCTTGCCGCGCTCTACAGCCGCGGTCTGGAACTGGTTGGCCGTATCGGCGTTCGAGCTGCGCACGAATATGAATGCGGATGCCGCGATCACGGCAACCAGCAGGATGATTAAGATTGTTCTGTTCTTCTTGAAAAAACCACGCATTGTTTCCTCCACGAGGAGTGCCTCGTCTGCACAAAATTCTACCTTACGAGCTTAAGCTTATACCTTACAAATATGAATTCACGATGAATTTCAAGGAGAAGCTAATAAAGCATTGATTTGTAACCACACTCAGATGCTTTCAGCGAGCAGAATCTTCCCACGGCCAGATTCATCTATCCACTGGGCATATGTCCAGGCGAGGAAAATCTTCGAAGCTCAATCTGTACAAAGGTGATGATTGTCGTCTACATTGGTGACATTTAAAGACTGTGGCAACCCCGCAACTTTGGTATGATTTTAGTGAAAATCCGCACATTCGCCATTGGAGGATTTCATGCAGTCAATTCCGAGTGAGTCTCTGGCAATCGATCGCAAGGCGCGTGTCAATTTACCCTTTTATGATCTGGATCTCCGTCCGGCACATATCCGCACGTGTGACTTTGACGAGGTAGTCATTAAGTTCAGTGTGGAACGCGCCATGTTTGAGGCATCACGCTGCATCCACTGCCCGGATCCCGCGCCCTGTATGGTGGCTTGCCCGACTCACAATGACATTCCTTCAGCCATGTGGCTCATCGAACAGGGACAATTCTCAGAAGCCGCGAAGCTCTATCACCAGACCAGTTCCTTACCTCAAATCTGCGGACGCGTCTGCCCGCACGAGCAGCTATGCCAGGGATCATGCGTGCTGAATAAATATCATACGCCCGTGCTTACGGGGGAATTGGAAACCTTCTGCGTAGAATACTCACGCCGGCATGAAGGGTTGCACATCCCGCTAGCCGCTCCCACGGGAAAGCGCGTCGCGATCATTGGCTCAGGGCCGGCCGGTCTGGGATGCGCTGACCAGCTCCTCCAACGCGGCCACGAAGTCACGATCTTTGAATCAAAACCTGCGCCGGGTGGACTGCTGGTCTATGGCATCCCGAATTTCAAATTACCCAAGGATGTGTGGTTCCAAACCTGGCAGCAATTCGAGCGAGCCGGTGTGAAGTTTGTTCCCAACACTTATATTGGAAAAGATAAAACCATCGACGGTCTGTTCCAGGAAGGCTTCGCTGCAGTCTTTGTGGGCGTAGGGTCACTCGTCGATGCCAAAATGGAGAAGACGCCGGGGACGGACCTGCCGGGAGTCTACGAAGCGACAGACTTCCTCATCCGCGGCAATGTGAAGCCCGACCTGCTCCCCTCTGAGATGAAAGAACCTCTCAAAGTAGGAAAACGCATCGCTGTGATCGGCGGTGGGGATACTGCCTCCGATTGCCTGCGGACCGCGCTGCGCCTAGGGGCCGAAGAGGTGACCTGCCTGTACCGCCGCACCGAAAAAGAAATGCCCGGTGGCTACAAAGACCGCACAATGGCCCGCGAAGAACGAGCAAAGTATCGTTTTCTGACTCAGCCGATCAAATTTATTGCAGGCGAAGATGGGCGTCTTGCCGCCGTGGAATGCCTGGAAATGAAACTCGGGGAACCAGACGCAAAGGGCCGGCGCAAGCCCATCCCTGTGGAAGGGTCGAACTTCATCGTTGAGTGCGATACAGCTGTGCTCGCGCTAGGCTACTGGCCGGATCCTGTCATTGGAAAAACAACGCCGGATCTTGAAACTCACGATTGGGGGCTGATCACAGCCGATCCGAATACGGGCGCCACCTCGCGCGAAGGAGTGTTCTCCGGCGGCGATTGTGTGACCGGCCCCGACCTGGTTGTGACAGCCATGGCCGCAGGTCGAAGAGCCGCCTGGGCAATTGATGAGTACTTGAAGAACAAATAAATCGACACGCTGCTAAACTGATAAGAAACAAGGACTGACAGTGACGAAGACTGTCAGTCCTTGTTTCTGGTTATAATCGTCGCATGTTTTACCGGATTTTACGGATACTGGACTTTCTGGCGCTTGCTTTTGCGATCAGCATTGCCGCAACGGGCGACGCCCCGCGGCTGACAGGTACTTCGGACCGTGTGCGGGCTTTTACGCGCGAGATTGAATTTGATTATCCCAACTGGGTATGGAATGCGGCGTGGACAAAGGTCGAACAAGCCTCTGTTGGGCTCCCACACTTATTCGACCGCGAGACGAACAAGGAAATTGTCATCGATTATCTGCGCACCACGCACAGCCTCATGCAGGCGGAGCAGCAGATCGAGCAGATCATTGCCAACCCCGACATCACGGATAAGGAGGTGAGTGCTGCACATCTGCGTGCACAGCGGGATGAATTGATTGCTCGCCAAACCTCACTGTCGCCGTTAGCTGAGGCTACCTTGCAGAGTCAGATCACCGAAGCATTGGCCGAGTTGGAACTCACTGCGATCGGGCAGCCCATTCCGCCGGTACTTTATCGCACATCATCCACTCCGATGGCGCTGATCGTCTCAGAAAGGAGCGTGATCCAGCAGATCGCCAACATCTCGGTTTTGCCCACACTCACGCTTGATGATCAGATCGCGCTCGAGAACGAGGTTGCGAAATCCCTGGATGTGTCCACGCTGGTTGTACCTATCGGGGGAGTTGGCGTCTATCCCACGATGGTGATGGAAACGACCGACCTGCGCTGGACCCTTGAAACGATTGCGCATGAATGGATTCACAATTACCTGACCCTCCGCCCGCTTGGAATTAATTACAGCACCACCCCCGAATTGCGCACCATGAATGAGACGACTGCTTCGATTGCGGGAAATGAGCTGGGAACGTATGTACTGGAGAAGTATTATTCCGAGCTGCTCGGCTCCGCCCCCGCGCCCGGACTCACCCTTCTTGCGTTGGACAGGTTGACTTTGCCATCTCTTATGCAAGACGACCCGCCTCCCTTCGACTTCCGCGCGGAAATGCACGAGACGCGCGTCACTGCAGACCAGCTACTGGCAGACGGCAAGATCCAAGAAGCCGAAGAGTATATGGAACAGCGCCGTCAGTTCCTGTGGGATAACGGTTATCTGCTTCGCAAGCTCAACCAGGCCTACTTCGCCTTTCACGGAGCGTATGCCGATGCACCAGGTGGCGCGGCCGGTGAAGACCCCGTGGGTCCTGCCGTCCGGGCCCTGCGCGAGCAAAGCGACTCCCTAGCGGACTTTGTCAATACTATTGCCTGGATGACCTCGTTTGAAGAGCTTCAACAGGCCATAAAACAATAGATTGTGTCACCCCTTCGGGGTTTGGATACATTACCATTTTCTTCTAGATCCATTGCATCCCCTCGGGATTGGTTTATCCTGAAGATCGCGCAATTCATATGAATCTGCTTAACATGCAAAAACTGCTTCTTTCTTCTTACTTCTCACTTCTGATCCTCACCGCCTGTACCACTCCACCCGCAACACCTGTTTCAACTGCTCCCGCCATCCCCAGCATCATCATCCCGACGCCTCCCGCGTGCACGGCACTACTGGTCGAGCCTACACCGGGGCCCGACAGCCCTTCCCTCTTCCCCCATGAGAGTCCAGAAGATCACGTTCGAGGTGCGGAATCTCCCATCATTACGATCACAGAATACAGCGACTATCAGGATGTGAGAAGTGGTGAGCTTGCCGCTGTCATCGAACGATTGCTCGAGGAGCATCCGGACGCTGTACGTGTTATAAGCCGTCTCTTTCCGCTGATAAGCATTCACGATAAAGCGGCCCTCGCGGCGCAGGCAACCCGCGCCGCGCAGGAACAGGATAGGTTCTGGGAAATGCACCATCTGCTCTACACGCAACAGGAGACCTGGGTCATCCTGTCGGCTGAGGACTTCGAACAATGGCTCACCGCGCAGGCGTCGGCGTTGGGAATGGACGTGGACAAATTCCAGACAGATGTGAAGCGGGAAGACATCGTCGACAGTGTACAGGAGGCCTGGGACAGTGGACAGAAAATGGGAATCCCCGGCACGCCGCTTATCCTCATCAACGGACAGATCTACGGCGGGCCGCGCGATTACAGCAGCCTCAACGATATCATCGAGTTGATGGCGCTGGGGAAGCGACAGTTCACATCCTGCCCGCCTGTGACGGTTCAACAAAACAGGGAGTATGTTGCCACGCTACACACAGAAAAAGGAGATATCGTCATCCAGCTCTTCCCAGAAAAGGCCCCACTGACCGTCAATTCGTTCCTCTTCCTGGCGCGTAACGGGTGGTACGATAACATCACCTTCCATCGCGTCATGCCTGACCTCTTCGCGCAGACCGGCGACCCCAGTGGGACCGGTAAAGGCAATCCCGGTTATTACATCGTTACCGAAATCGATCCGGCACTGACCTTTGAAAAACCCGGGATGGTGGCAATGGTCAATTCGGGGCCAGATACCAGTGGCAGCCAGTTCTTCATCACGTATGCGCCCACTACCCAGTACAACGGACAATATACGATCTTTGGGCAAGTACTCACCGGCATGGATGTTTTAAAGCAATTGACGCCGCGCGATGCCCAGCCCGGGGTGGATACACCGCCCGGAGATACATTGCTCAACGTCACCATCGAGGAAAATTAAGTGAAGACCTCCCAAACCCATCTACCATCTTTTTTTAGCTCGATCCTGTTCATTCTTGGAGGTCTATTTCTCCTCAGCATCGCCCTCTTGATGGGCATCACAGCTTTCGCTTCGCTGGTCATGGGGACCGAGGTCCAGCCCCAGCAGACAATTTTTCTCATTGCCTTTGGATTTGAGGGAATCTTGCTGTTCGCCGCGGCATTCTTTGCCATGCAAAAATATCTTCAAAAAGAATCGGCGGATCAACCGGTCTCACACAGCACGTCATTCCTTCAGATCATTCTGCTGGTCCTTCTAGCAGGTGCATCTATCCTGATCGGATATTTCATTGCCGGGACCGACATCGTAAACTGGTTATTTCTCCCGCTGCTCACAATACCGGCCATTGTGCTTCCATTGGGTGTTTTATTGGCACTCGGCACGCGCAGGCTACCGTTCAGCACGCGCTGGCAAACGTGGACGGTTCTTGGCCTGGCGATGACCCTTGGTCCGTTTCTACTGTTTGTTTTGGAAATTATTATCGCCATTCTTATCTTTGTGGGTGTCGTTGCCTACATCATGACGCAACCAGAGTTAGTATCTGAGCTGCAGTTGCTTTCAGAACAGATCATGATCCTGGGGCCGCAATCTGAAGAAGCTGTTGAGCTACTCTCCCCCTTTCTGACAAACCCTGCAGTGATAGCGATTGCGCTGCTTTATATTGCGGTGCTGGTGCCGGCAATTGAGGAGATCTTCAAGCCCATCGGAGTCTGGTTGTTTGCCAGTAAACTGGAATCGCCAGCGCAAGGATTTACGCTGGGAGCCCTGAGCGGTGCAGGTTATGCACTCATCGAGACCATCGGCGTCAGCGGACAACAAACCGGCGAATGGGCCACATTGCTCTTTACGCGCATCGGCACAGGGCTGCTGCATATCACCACCTCTGCGATCATGGGCGCGGCGATCGTCCTGGCCTGGCGTGAACGGCGTTATCTGCGTCTACTTGGGAGCTATCTTCTTGCTGTTTCCCTGCACGGATTATGGAACGCGCTGGCAATGGTCTTTACGTTTTCGACGCTTGCCACATTTCTGGAACAGCCCGGTCGCTTGCGCGCGCTCCAGCCGGTAATGGTCATCGCACTGGCCGGGCTGGTGATCGTCTTGCTTGCGATTCTCACCTTAGCGAACAGAAGATTGAGGGGAACAATCTCGCCTCCCTTGGTTGAGCCTACTGTTCCCCCTACAGATACGGAGACAGGCGAAATCATGTAACAGCACCTCTCGTGATAAGATAACCACATGTCATTCACTTCCCCATCCTCCATCGCGCGTGACGGTGATCTGGCCCAGCTCGTGGGCCTGCGGCACAAACATTTCATCCTTACCTTACAAGCAGGCGCAAAGTTCGAAACGCATCGCGGCATCCTTCAACACGATGACCTGATCGGCAAGCCCTGGGGGACACAGGTGTTCAGCCACATCAACGCTCCATTTTTTTTATTGCAGCCCTCATTGGCAGATCTCATCAACGAATTACCCCGCACAACACAAATCCTGTATCCCAAAGACATTGGTTTTATTCTGATCACCATGGGTGTGGGGCCCGGGCAAACGGTGATGGAGGCCGGCACCGGCTCCGGCTCGATGACCACCGCCCTGGCCTTTACTGTGGGACCTGAGGGACGCGTCATCTCGTATGAAGTGAAACAGGATGTGCAAAACCTGGCGCGCAAGAACTTGACGCGTTTCGGCCTCGACCCCCGCGTGGACTTCAAGCTGCGCGACATCCAACAGGGCTTCGACGAGACCGACGCGGATGCCTTCTTCCTCGACGTGCCAAATCCGTATGATTACGCCGCCCAGGTACGCGCTGCGCTCAAGCCTGGCGGCTATCTGTGCTGCCTGATCCCCACCTTTAACCAGGTGGAAAAGACATTACTGGCTTTGCGTCAATCGCGTTTTGCTTTTATTGAAGTCTGCGAGCTGCTACTGCGTTACTATAAACCGGAGCCGGCCCGCATCCGCCCTACCGACCGTATGGTGGCTCACACCGGCTTTTTGGTCTTTGCCCGTCGTATTGAGCCGAGCGAAGACCCGCGCGGCAAAGAATTGCTTGAAGAGGCAGGGATCGACAATAAAGAGGAAAAACAGAGTCAGCTCTAGCCTGCGAAGGTTTGTGTACTGCAGTAAGTGTTCGCTTGCTAAAATCTTCGCAAAGCTGAGACACAAGGAGCCATTAAATGCGCCGTACCTTTCGCCGCCATATCCGTAAAACGCTTGCACAGGATGTCCCTCCCATTTTGCAGGAGGCAAATTTTGCCTTCGACAAGGGTGAATATGGTCGCGCCGGCGAGCTTTTCGAGCGGATGGCGGAAACTGCTTCCGCCCGCGGCGGTTCACGTGCTCCGCTGTTTTACCTCCAGGCCGGACGCGCCCGTGTGCTCGCGGGACAAACCGCGCTGGGAATCCCTTCTATCAAACGCGGACTGGAGCTTCTCCTTCAGCACAGAAGATTCCCAAGGTTACGCCGGGCAGCGCAGCGTGTGCTCTCTGAGCTCAATGAACGCGGATTAAGACATGAGGTATCCGAAATCGAAGCATGGCTCGATCAGGTTTCAACCTCAGACTCTTCCACTGAAGCCTCACAGACGCTGCCCCAAAAACCGGTCCTCCCCACTTATTGTCCCGCGTGTGGCGCAGTGGTGCACCCCGATGAGCTGGAGTGGCTAGACGAAGCCACTGCAGAATGCGAATACTGTGGAAGCCCGCTCCGATAATTCAAAACAGATTTAAGATGCCAATTACACTGACTGAAGACTATATCTCCGAACGTCTGCAGGCGGCTGTTGCAGGCGACCCTTCTTCAGATGGTTTCTCGGAAATTGAGCTGAACGAGGAGACGCGCCTGAAGTGCGCGGCGGTTTTGATTCCGCTGGTCTGGCAGGATGAGGAGTGGCATATCCTTTACACGCGCCGCACGGACAGAGTGGAATCACACAAAGGGCAGGTGTCCTTTCCCGGCGGTGCATGTGATGAAGGCGAAACAACTCCCGAACAAACAGCGCTGCGCGAAGCTGATGAAGAAATAGGGCTTAACCCAAGAGATGTGCGAGTCCTCGGGCGATTATCAAACCTGGTCACGATTACCTATTTCCGAGTGACGCCTGTGGTTGGGGTTGTGAACTGGCCAACCGTCTTTCGGGTGGGCGAGCATGAGGTGGCACGCATCTTTACGATTCCTCTGGCGTGGCTGGCAGACCCGTTGAACCGCTGGCAGTTTGAAATGCCAGGCAGAACACGATCGCTGATTGCATACCATCCGTATGATGGCGAATTGCTCTGGGGCGCCACTGCGCGGATGACTGTAGATTTTTTAAACGTGATAGGCTTATAAGCTCGCGCTAAGTGCTTCGCAATCCCAGTGCGCTGTAATCATCGTTGAACAATAACTGCTGCTTCGACTGCGCTCCTTTAAATGCATTCGTCGTTCCGCTCAGCGCGAGATAACTTCAAAAATGACCGCCTGATCGTCACGATAGACCTCTTTCAGCCCGGGGTCTTCTGAGGCAACTTGCAGAAAGCTTTTGTGATTCAGGTCTGTGTGAATATAACGGGAATCAAAGGTTGTGGCGATGACCCGTGAAGGAGTTTTCACCTTGCCTTGTGTGACCTCGACCCACAGATCGTAAAGATCAGCATCATAGAGCTGCAAATAGGTGGGGTCCAGACCGATCAAATAGGTGTTGTGCGTGTTGTAAAAGAATAGCCTCGGGAAGTCATCCCAGTCTGTCTGGAAGACACGGGAATGAGCAGGCGTATTTCTCTCCAGCCAGGCGGATGCATTCGCATACAGTCCATATGGCTTGGATCGGTCGATGGCGCCGCGCGCCGGAGACATGGACGCGGCGATACTCGCGACCACAGCCAGCGACAGCACGAGCAAGGGAATATAGCTTTGTAGCCTGAGAACGAATCGGGGAGCGGAGGCTGTTCGGACAGAATCAGCTGTAGGCTGGAGCAGAGGCGTCCACGCAAATGCCGCGAACATGAGCACAAATGGCGGAAAGTATTCCACAAAACGGCGCGCCTGAAATAGCATCAATCCAAAGAACAAGGAAGCAAAGAAAGCCAGCGCCGTGCGTGTCTCCATTTTGCGACCGGCAATTCCAATGGCAAACACGCTGCTTGCGAACGCAATGAATGCCGGTAAGGAGTTGTCAAGAAGTTGCTTCGTATCGTACGGATACCACTCATTGCCCACTCGCACAGACGTGGCGTCGGCCAATTTGGGCAACATGTGGTGGTAGGAGAAGATCAGGTTGTCCGGGAAATATGGGTTGATCAGTACTCCGAGCAGGATCCCTGCAGAGGTATACATCAGAGGTCGCAGGTCCATGGGGCGCTCTAGCAACATCATCGCAACGAAATGAAGACCGGCCAGTGCGATCATGAGAGGAAAGGCGTCATACAACCAGACGTAAATGAATCCGAGCATGGCCAGGTGTTTGTATTTCCCTTCCAGGAGCAAGGCATACGCCAGAGCCAGTACAGCAAGGGAAAGCGATTGGGCGCGGGTGATGCTCATCCGAAAGAGAAATGCATCCGAAATCCCGAGCAGTCCCAATGCCCACAACCACGCGAAGGGCACGCGCTGGCGCTCGAAGAGGGACCACACGGCGAGGAAGGCAAGGCTGGCAAAAGTGACCGCGGCCCATTTTGCACCCGTGCGCAGATCACCGAACGTGAAGGGAATCAGCGCAACATGGAAGAGAAAGTGATGGTCGTAGAATTCACCTGCGTTCAAAATACTCAGCGGCAGGTACGGAAATTCTGGCTTGAGCCCTTCTGTGCGCATCAGCCAGGCGAGCTTGATATGGTAAAAGCCATCATTGTCGGGCATGTCTGGCGTGGCAAATTGGATGAATGCCATGCCCAGAAAGAAGATAAGAAAGAGCGCTATGGCAAAGAATTGTTTTCGCATCGGAAAATCCTGTTGATGATTAGCAGATAGTCTGGCGGATTTAAGCCACCAGACTATCTCGTGCATTGTCAGACTATGAGACGAGAGGTTTAGTCGTCGTTGCTGTTACCGTCATCATCGTCATCGCCATTATCATCTCCACCGCGGCCAGAGTTATCATCATTGCCATCGTCATCATTCGTGTTGGAATCATTGCTGCCGTCGTCATTTGAGTTCGAGTCATTACTGTTGTCATCGTTTGTATTGGCGCTGTTGCTGTTATCGTCATTTAAATTGACGGCATTGCTATTGTCATCGTTTGCATTCACACTCGTTCCACTATCATCATTCACGTTGCTATCATTGACGTTCGCGTCGTTGGTATTTGCATCGCTGGCATCGGATTCATTCGAGTTTTCATCACCAAACCGCGGCAGCGTGGAGATGTCGCTCGCGGCGGGAGCTTCCACCCGAGACACACGGAAAGAACCGTCCGGGTTTACCACGCCTTCCACCTTCACCTGATCTCCGGCGCTGAACGGACCGTCGCGCACAACTGCGTCATCCACAGTGACCGTTTGGCCGTTGATTACCCATTGGTCACCCGCCATACTTTCCACAGTCCCAAGGAATGCCACCGGAATGGGCTCCACCTTCCCACCGCCTACCGTAGCTATAGCTGTAGCTGGAACGGGTGCGCCGCAGGCGCTCAGGATTATGCTGGCAACTACAAAGACCAACAGTGAAAATTGTACTTTTTTCATAATACACCTCTCAATTAGATTTAAATCCATAGTCGCTCTACTCGTACAAAAGTTATGGCTTGGAAAATAAAAACTCCCCGACATAGTCGGGGAGTTTGCCAGTAACGAGAAGATTATTCTTCCTCTTCGTCTTCCTTCTTGCCGCGTTCCACAGCGAGCTCGGGCTCGGTCTCGGCGGGGGCAACACCCTCTGCACCCGGAACACCGGCGCCTTCCTCTTCCACCTTGGCGAAGGTCGCCACAGCAACCGTCGTATCGGGGTCGTCGAGAATGCGGACTTTGTCTGAAACCTGAACATCACGCACGCGGATACTTTCACCGGGGCGGTTCAGGACCGAAATATCCACATCGATGCGCTCGGGCAGGTCTGCAGGAAGACATTCCACTTCGAGCGACTGCAGGTTGGTAACCAGCACGGCATTGTAATCCTTCACCGCAACAGAAACACCCACAAAGTTAATGCTCACAGTGGCACGGAGCGTTTCCGTCAGCGAGACAGCCAGGAAGTCGACATGCAGCAGGCGATTCTTGATGTAATCGCGCTGCTTCTCGCGCACGAGTGCCGGATATTCCTGCCCATCCAGTTTGATTGTCACGAGGCTCGAAGACGTCAGCCTTCCCAATACCAGTGACGCGGTATGAGCATCCAGCGTAACGTTGATCGGATCCGTATGACGGCCATAGATCACCGCGGGCAGTTTGCCCGCCCGGCGCATGGCTTTGACCTGCTTGCCGATCACATCCCGCTTTTCAGCTTCTAGTACTACTTTCTCCATCTTTACTCCTCGAGCGCCTCTCACCTGTCAGTCGACAGATTACCTTCGCTCTATGAATATGATTTCTGTAGTGACGAATTTATTCGTCCACATAAAGCGATCTCAGTCGCTACTACATTCCAAATTATCTTCGCCTGAATAACATCCGTCCGAGCAGGAGAATCAGGCCGGCGAACAAACCACTCGTGAGGCCGGCGATCAACGCAGACCGGGAGTCGAGCACGGTCATCACGTTACCGCTCACGTTCCGACCAATCAGCAGGATCGTTCGTGCGCCTTCCGCATGGACCTCATCTCCAATCGCCACGCCAGTGATCCCATAATGGACCTCGGCGTTACCCGCGACCACCGCAGCGGTGTACCCTGACACGGACGCTTTCTCCGCCTGAACATATGCGATAGCACTTTGCTGTGAAAGCACTTCTTCCGCTGCCACCACTCCTAATGCAGACTGGTGCGCGCTCAGGCTGGTCGATTTCAGGGTAGCTGCCGCGCTTTGATAAAGAGCCGCTTCTTCCGCATGGATTGTCTCTGCGGCAGCCTGGTGCATCCGCACCACCTGCGCTGTGACGTCCTGAACGTCAGATCGCGAAATATTCGCAATTTGCGGCTGATCAGAATTGGAGAATTCTTCAGGTTCTTTCATGGTTACTTATACCCTGCCCATCGGCATACCGCCGGCACGGTACTGACGTAAAATCGTCCCGCGCTTCGCGGGACGGAGGCAATAACGGCTGGGATTTTACCACAGAATTATGCTCACCTCGCGGTAAGCGGAGGGGCCGAGTGCTCGCCGAGGTTCCGTAGACGAAGCATAATCTGTCAGGTCAAGATAGAACTCTTTGCGAATTCGCGCTTCATCCTTGCCTACAGCTCGGCTCAGCGCGAAGCTGGACGATTTTGTTTCATCGCCTCAGCAACTTCGTGGGACAGGTCATCTTCCCGCTGTTCAAGATGATCCACAATATTCCAATAATCCTCATCATTGCGGTTCTGGCTGAGCTTATAACTCGCCTCGATTCGCGTAACTTCGATTTGAAAGGCAGCGATCCCTTTTATCTCCTTGGACACAAAATCCTGCGGGAGGGACTCAAGCCTGTAAGGGCCGGTCGATTCATAGCGGTCTACCAAACGCTTGAGTATTTCATAGGACTGTTCATGCTCTGTAATCAGCCGCGGCCTGCCATACACGTGGACGGATTGGTAATTCCAGGTGGGCACATTGAGGTGGTTGTACCAGGTCGCTGAAATATAGGTATGCGGTCCCTGAAAGATCACCAGAGCCTCAGCATTATTCTCGAAGGTTTTCCACAATGGATTTGCCCTGGACATGTGTCCGTTGACAAAAAGATTTTGGCCATCCTCCACGATCTCCATCAACAGATGGCTGGCCACGGGCTTTTCGCCATCGTAGGCGACCAGCGTGGCAAAATCATTTTGACGAAGGAATTCGAGGATCTTTTCACGGTTCTCTTCACGAAAATACTTGATAATGTGCATACTTCTCCTTTGGCTGACGGGAGTATAACATTGGACGGCGTTGTGCCAGCAGTGCAACTTCCGCGATATCCGATTTCCCAGAAGGTATAATCCTTTCATTGAATTCAAGGAAACCAAATGCGCCGTTATTTACTTTTCACTGTCTTCATTTCTGGCATGACCACCCTCGCCGCGGAGCTTGCCGCAGGGCGATTGATCGGCAATGTGTTCGGCACGAGCAACATCGTCTGGGCAAGCATTATCGGGCTGATCCTGATCTACCTGACCTTTGGTTATTTTCTGGGCGGTAGATGGGCCGATGCAAACCCGACTCCCGCGGCGTTATATCGAATCTTGGCGTGGGGCGCGTTCACACTGGGGCTGGTCCCGTTTATCGCGGGGCCCGTTCTCCGGTCCGCGGCGAGCGCGTTTGAGTCGTTGCAGGTCGGGGTACTGGGCGGGTCATTTATTGCCGTGCTGGTTCTCTTTATTGTTCCCATCACCTTGCTGGGAACGATTTCTCCGTTTGCCATCCGCCTGAGCGTGGACGATACATCGCGCGCCGGACAGATCTCCGGGCAGATTTATGCCATCTCGACTCTGGGGTCATTCATCGGTACGTTCCTGCCCACGTTGATCACCATCCCCGCGATTGGGACGAAGAACACCTTCCTGGTCTTCAGCCTGCTCTTATTGTTTGTTGCGCTTGCCGGGTTGGGACGCTTCGCCACCCGGCGCGATATGCTTATGCACATGTGGATGCCAGTGTTGATCGCCATTGTCGCCGTGCTTTCGAGAGGGCAGGCGCTGAAAAGCAATGTTGGACAAGTTTATGAAACCGAGTCGGCTTACAACTATATCCAGGTCGCAGAGCAGAACGGCTTTACCATATTGCGGCTAAACGAGGGACAAGGCGTACACTCGATCTACCATCCGGACACCTTACAATACAACGGTCCCTGGGATCAGGTTCTGGTCAGCCCCTATTTTTATGCAGACCGCAAGCCGGAGGCTATAAAGCGCGTTGCTATTGTGGGACTTGCCGCTGGAACCACCGCACGACAGTTGACCGCTGTCTATGGCGATATCCCGATCGATGGCTTCGAGATCGACCCCGAGATCATTCGAGTAGGCCAGGAATATTTTGGCATGACCATGCCAAACTTGAGCATCATCATCGGTGACGGCAGATGGAATCTTGAGCAAAGCCCTCACCGGTACGATATCATCGCCGTGGATGCCTATCGCCCGCCCTACATCCCTCCGCACATGACCACGCAAGAGTTCTTTCAGATCGCCGCGGACCATCTAACTGATGATGGCGTGCTGACTCTCAACAGCGCCAGCGTCCCCGGCGACCAGCGGCTCATCAACGGGTTGGCGACAACGATGGGGACCATTTTCCCATCCATTTACACCGTCGATATCCCCGGCTCGCTCAACACGATGATCTTTGCAACAAAACAGCCGACTACGCCCGAGAGCTTCGCGGCAAATCTCGTGACGCTTTCCAACGATCCAAATGTGCATCCATTGCTGATCGCTTCGATGCAAACCGCATTTGCGAGTTTAAAAACGGGTTACGAAACGACGACTGTTTTCACCGACGACCACGCACCCATCGAATGGATCGTCAACGATATGGTCATTCGTTTTATTCTTGGTGGCGGCACAGAATATCTACAGTAAATCATGAAACTCACTGTTTTGTCATCGCTTGTCGCTTTGCTTGTTCCCTTCGCCCTGATCGGGCTTGGCCTGCGCCTGTTGCTCAGTCCTTTCTTCCTGCAGATCGAATACAACATGCCCTACTTTCCACCCGATGAGTATGGCTTCACCAAGGAAGATCGTTTAAAGTGGGCGCCTTATGCTCTGGATTATCTTACAAACAATGAAGACATTTCCTATCTGGGCGATTTAAGATTTGAAGATGGAACCCCGCTGTATAACGAACGCGAATTGAGTCACATGGATGACGTCAAGCTTGTGACACAGGGCGCGCTCAGGGTCTGGTATGCGACGCTTGCGGTATTGCTACTGCTCGGCATCTGGGCATGGTTTGGCGGGTGGTGGCCGGAATTTCGCCTCGGGTTGATGCGCGGCGGGTGGTTGATGGTGGGGCTGGCTGTCACAGTGGGGCTGATTGTCGTTGTCGGTATCCTGGTCAACCCGAATGTCTTCTGGAACTTCTTTGCCGGTTTTCATAGCCTTTTCTTTGAAGGGGATTCCTGGCTGTTTCTGTACTCCGACACACTGATCCGTCTGTTTCCGATCCGCTTCTGGCAGGATGCCTTTTTGCTGACGGCGGTCATTGCACTGGGAGGAGGCATCGCGCTGGCTCTGGGTTTAAGATCCGCGAATTTTCGCTAATCGCCGCGAAATCAAAGCCTTGCGAAGGTTTGCGCGAAATCCCTCGGGCCTCTCACACCAACCTTCGCAAGGCTCGGGCAAAGGGCGAGCTGACCCCGCCCCTACATGATGTATAATCCCGCACGAGGAGAATGGAACATGGCAGAGACATTATCGCTGGAGAACAGAATTGCCCTCGTAACCGGTGGCTCGCGCGGCATTGGACGCGCCGTCGCCCTGGAGCTCGCAGCACGCGGCGCTGCCGTCATTGTGAATTACAACAAGTCTTCGGAGGCGGCGGATGAGGTGGCGAGGAATATCCAGGAAGCCGGAGGCAAAGCTGCTGCCTTTCAAGCGGATGTGTCTGATTTCAAACAGGCGGAAGCGCTGGTGAAGTTTGCCATCGAAACATTCGGCGACTTGAGCATTCTCGTCAATAACGCAGGCATCACAAAAGATACGCTCATCATGATGATGTCTGAGACCGATTGGGATGCTGTAATCAACACCAATCTCAAGTCCACGTTCAATTGCTCGAAGGCCGCGGTCAGGCACATGATGCGCAAGCGCTATGGCCGCATTATCAACATGTCCTCGGTGGCCGGGCAAATGGGTAACCCCGGGCAGACGAACTATTCCGCCTCCAAGGGCGGACAGATCGCCTTTACCAAGTCGCTCGCCCGTGAAGTGGCGGCCCGCAACATCACAGTTAATGCGGTTGCGCCGGGCTTTATCGACACGGAAATTCTCGAGCTCATGAATCCGGAAACGCTCGAAGCCGCGCTCAAGCTCGTCCCGCTGGCGCGCAAAGGCAAACCGGATGAAGTAGCATATGCCGTTGCCTTCCTCGCTTCAGACCAGGCTGCGTTCATCACGGGCCAGGTACTGGGTGTAGATGGTGGGATGGCGATGATGTAAACATTATCACGTCATTGCAAGCATGCGACGAAACAAGTATCAGATCGCTCGTGATGACGAGAGGTAAATTCGAATGACAGAATTATATTCACAAGGAAAAACCACGGTCTCGCCCGATGTGCTTGTCACCATCGCGCGACTGTCAGCGTTGAGTGTTCCCGGCGTCAGCCGGATGGCCCAGGTTCCGGGTGGGGTGAACCGTCTCTTCAAACGCGGCATCGGCGATGGGGTCCGTATCGAGGTGGAGGACAACGTCGTCGTGGCAAACCTGTATTTGATCCTGAAACAGCATGTCAACATTCGTGAAGTGAGCCGCAACGTGCAACACCAGGTGGCGCGCGCCCTCCAGGAAATGGTCGGCATGGATATCGGTGGCATCGAGATCCACATCGAAGATATTGACCCAGATGAGGATGTAGAGGCCAGGTCTGCATGAAGCCCCGTACCAGGGCACGTTCGCTTGCCCTGCAAGTTCTTTACGAAGTCGATCTCGCCAATCACCTTCCCGGGGATATTTATAAACTACGACTGGAAGACACTCCCCTTACCGATGAACTCTCCGATTTCGCCCGGCAGATCATTTTTGGTGTTATGCCATTAAGGGAGACACTCGACCAGATCATTGCAGAATATGCACCAGAGTGGCCGCTCGACCAGATCGCCGCGATCGACAGGAACATCCTGCGTATGGCGCTCTGGGAATTCGCGGTCTATCACGAAACGCCCATCAAGGTGGCCATCAATGAAGCCGTGGAACTTGCAAAACAGTTCGGGTCCGATTCGGCGCCGCGCTTTATCAACGGCGTGCTCGGCGCGCTGGCCGATCACGAACACGCCATCAGGCAGACACTTCAGAAGTGAGGACATAGGATATAAAGGTTGGCATGGAATTTCTTGGTATTGGCGCATCTGAACTGATTTTTATCCTCATCATTGCCATTATTGTTCTCGGCCCCAAGGATATGCAGAAGGCAGGGAGAACCGTTGGGCGCTGGCTCAACCAGTTCGTGCGCTCAGACGGTTGGCGGGCACTGCAACGCGCCTCACAGGAAATCAAGAGACTACCCACCAACCTGATGCGCGAGGCCAACCTTGACGCAGACGAACTGCGCGAGATGGATCGCGAGATTCGCCGCAATATCGATCCCCGCCAGCCTTCGTCTCCTGCCCGCTCCGGTGTACGCCGAAATCCGGCAACCGGGCAGCCTATACCCCCCAAGACGGAGTCATCTTCCGAGCCGCCAGCTGTTCCGCCTGCGGACGCGCCGATCCGTAAAGAACAAGATGAGTAACTTCTTCAAAACGCTCTGGCGGGTAATCACGTTTCCATTCGTATTGCTATTCAATATTATCGCCCTCCCGTTCCGTTTCATCGGCCGAGGAATTAAATTCCTGAATACAGACGTAGAAGACCGGCCCATCCTGGATACATTTTCAACTCTGGCTTCCGAAGCCGAGGCCCGCGCCAGCCTATGGGAACATATCAACGACTTGCGCGCCCATCTCCTGCGCGTCATCATCTGGCTAGCAGTGGGCGTGGGGATCTCATTTACGTTTACCGTCCGATTGATGGAATTTCTTGCGCGCCCCGTGGGCGGACTGGAAAACTTGCAGGCCATCCAGGTGACCGAGGAGATCGGTGTGTTCATGCGTGTCGCTCTCACCAGCGGCATCGCCATCATGCTTCCATTCATCGCCTTTGAAGTCTGGCTCTTCGCGGCAACAGGCTTGACCCCCAAAGAGAAAAAGAATTCGCTGATGAGCATTCCCCTCGCCACCCTCCTGTTCCTGAGCGGGATGGCGTTTACGTTCTTTGCCCTGTTGCCATCAGCACTGCCTTTTCTGGGTGGCTTTACCGATATCTCTCAGAACTGGACTGCTGGTGAATACTTCGGCTTTATTACCGGTTTGATGATCTGGATCGGTGTCTTCTTTGAATTTCCGCTCGTGATCTATTTCGTGACGTCCTTTGGCTGGATCCAGCCTGCCATGCTAGCCAAACAGTGGCGGCTGGCCATCGTCATCATCGCGATCATTGCGGCGATGGTCACGCCCACGATTGACCCCGTGAACATGGGGCTGGTCATGCTTCCGATGTCCTTGTTATACTTTGCCAGTATCGGCTTGAGTTACATCGCCTACGCCGGGCGACGTAAGAGGATGTCAGAGGCAGAAACGTCTATTTAAGGGAAACAGGCCGGGGCAGCACCCCAGCACCAAGCATCGAGGAGAGTCCATGAAATCACCATCTATTCTTTCGCGCCGCATCCTAGTATTCATCATCATTCTTGCATTGAGCAGCCAGGCCTGTTCTATCTCACTGTTCCAGCTGCCCGATCTCTCCGACATCGTCCCTACCGGTGCACCTCCTAATCCTGGACTCCCAGCCGGACCCACCGCGACCGCGTTGCCGCGCGCCGAGGTGACCTTCACGGTTCGCCTGCCCGATCCGTTGCCTGCGAATGAAGTGCTGGCGATCAGTATTCTCGATGAGGTGACCGGCCTGGCGCTGAACGCGGTGGATTACCAGATGACCGCGGTGGACACGATCACCTACACTGCCACGCTTGCCATCCCTGACCAGGCAGTGATCAAGTATCGTTACGTGCGGCTGGGCGCGTCTCGGATCATCGAAGATACAAATTTAGACACCAGCATTCGTTATCGCCTGGTGCGCGTGGGAGGTCCCACGCAGATCACGGACACGATCAATAGCTGGGCAGATAAGCCCGTGGGCACGCTCTCGGGCAATATTGTTGGGACGGTACTCAATGCGGATACCGGCGCACCCATTCCAGAGATCATGGTGACAGCGGGCGGTATGCAGGCGCTGACCGATTCAGCTGGTCGCTTCCAGTTAGTGGGACTGCGCGGTGGCGCCCACAACTTCGTGGCCTACTCGCTGGATGGAGCCTATCAGACGTTTCAGCAGGGCGCGATGGTGGCTGAGAATCAGAGCACACCGGTCGAGGTCCGCATCCGGCCTGCTCAAATGGTCAATATCATTTTTACGGTCTCTGTCCCAGCAGAAACCCAACGAGGCGTGCCGCTGCGGCTGGCAGGGAATTTACTGCAGCTGGGCAACACATTCTCTGATCTGCGCGGCGGCTTGAGCACTGTTGCCGACCGTATGCCTGTGCTGACCCCGCTGCCGGATGGACGGTACTCTGTATCTCTGTTCCTGCCGGCAGGCGCGGACATTGAGTATAAATACACGCTCGGCGATGGCTTCTGGAACTCTGAGTTCACGTCCACAGGTCAATATGTGACACGGCACCTGATCGTGCCAAATCAAAACATGACCGTGGAGGATGTGGTGCAATCCTGGCGAGCGGGGCCGAACTCTCCCATCCTGTTCGAAGTGACTGTGCCGCAGGATACTCCGACCGGCGACATCATCTACATCCAGTTCAACCCGTACGGCTGGACTCCGCCGATCCCGATGTGGTCCACGGGCGCAAATAAGTGGGCCTACAAACTATACGGTCCGCTCAACATCGTCGGGTCGTTTGGGTATCGGTATTGCCGCAACGCACAGTGCGACTCCGCCGATAACACACAGACCGCGGGAGAAGCGTCGCGCGGGCATACAGTCACTCCCAGCCTTGCGCCGCAGGATATTATCGATACGGTCCGTGAGTGGGCCTGGCCGCAAAGGACTGGCAGCCCTTCGCTCGTCGCCACAGACATCCCCTCGCGGGGACCCGGGTTCGTGGCAGGCGTGGAGCTTCAATCCTACTATGAGCCGAATACGCCGACCTTTATCCCAACGGCACTGCAAAATATCCAGGCAATTGGCTCCAACTGGGTGATGGTCACCCCTTCCTGGACGTACGCGCGCAACGATCCATTGATCTTCTCCGAGCAACCCGGCAGGGATCCTTTCTGGCCCGATACAGTAAGCATGGTGACACAGGCGCGGGCCATCAATTTGAATGTGGCCGTATTCCCACAACCGCGCTTCCCCCACGACGCTATTGAATTCTGGAGAAGCACGCCGCGCGACCCGAACTGGTGGAACAACTGGTTCGACCATTATCGCGCCTTCGTCGTCCATTACGCGGATCTGGCCAGTCTCGCGGGCGCGCAGGGGCTGGTCATCGGCGGCGACTGGATCAACCCGGCCCTCCCCGGTGGGACACTGGCGGATGGGACCCCAAGCGGCGTCCCCGGCGACGCCGAGACGCGCTGGAGACAGATCATCGGCGAGGTGCGCCAGCATTTTCGAGGCACAGTGATCTTCGCCCTGCCCTATGACACCGGGGTGGTTGTGCCGCCGGTCAGCATCCTGCAAGATGCCGACAGTGTCTATCTGTTGTGGTTTGCAAGATTAAGCGACCAGCCCAACCCATCCAAAACGGATCTGCTGGATGAAGCAGGTCGCCTGCTCGATAACAACGTAGCCCCGATCCAAACCCAGGTGAACAAGCCCTTCATCATCGGGCTTTCCTATCCGTCCTCAACGCATTCCGCCACGGGATGTATCCCGAATGGCAGCGGAGGCTGTCTCTATTGGACAGCGCTCAGTCGTCCCAGTGCCGATATCAGCACGGTGAGTCTGGATCTGCAGCAGCAGGTGGATATTTACGACGCGGTCTTCAGCGCAGTCAACGCGCGCTCGTGGATCAACGGTCTGGTCAGTCGCGGCTATTACGCACCGGTCGCGTTGCAGGATAAGTCCGCTTCAATCCACGGCAAGCCTGCCGCGGATCTGGTGTGGTATTGGTTCCCGCGCTTGCTTGGGAATATTAAGTAACATTATGTCATTGCGAGGAGAAGCACAGCGATGACGCAATCTCCTCGCAGCTTGCAGATTGCTTCCGGTTATGCTCTCATAATGACATATTTTGGAAAGAGACGTTCACTAAAGAGCGTCTCTTTGTATATCATCGTGTGTTTTGTATAATAGTTTCTTAAAATGGTCAAAGGAAAGTAGGTCCGGCTCGCAAAGCGGCCGGACGTTTTTGAATGTGTATTATTGGCGTGCTACAAGCCCGCCCTACCTAACGCTGGAGGAGCAATGAGAAGAGTTGGCAGCTTTCTAAGGCGGGGGCTGATCGTGATTGTCATCCTGGGGTTGGTATTCGCAGCGGGTGGAGCGTATTATTTCAGAAGTTATTTACCCAATACCGTCGCGCCAAAATCATTTCCGCAAATCGAGGGAGAGATTCAGCTTGAAGGCTTGAACGGACCTGTGGACATCTTTCGCGACAACATGGGCATCCCGCACATCTACGCGACGACATCGCATGATCTGTTCTTCGCACAGGGTTATGTCCATGCTCAGGACCGCTTCTGGCAAATGGACACCTGGCGGCATATCGGCTCGGGCATGCTCTCCGAGATGTTCGGCAGTGGGCAGGTAGAGACGGATACGTTCTTGCGCACGCTCGGCTGGCGCCAGACCGCCGAACAAGAATATGCCGGGCTGGATCCCGTCTCAAAATCCATCATTGATTCGTATACACAGGGAGTGAACGCGTATCTTAAAGATCACAACACGACCGCTCTAAGCCTGGAATACGCCATCCTTGGCTTGCTCTCACCCGATTACGAGATCGAGCCCTGGACGCCCATCAACAGCCTCACCTGGGGCAAGGCCATGGCCTGGGACCTGCGCGGCAATATGGGTGAAGAGATCGAACGGGCGATTCTGCTGAAAACACTCACGCCGGAACAGGTGTCCCAGCTTTATCCGCCCTATCCGGAAGATCATCCCGTAATCGTGAACGAGTTGGTAAAAAGTGCGTTGAACATTGAAGGTCAAATGGCACAGGTTGCCTCGGACCTGCAACTTTCAACCTTCGACTTTGAGCCGCTCGCAGATAAGTTTGCCCTTCTCGATGAAGTAATGGGCCCCTTCGGCGATGGGATCGGTTCCAACTCCTGGGCCGTCTCCGGCGAGCGCACGGCCACTGGGATGCCGCTGCTGGCAAACGATCCGCATCTTGGCATTCAAATGCCGTCGATCTGGTATCAGGCGCACTTGGAATGTAAGCCTGTGAGCGGCGAATGTCCTTACAACGTGGCAGGCTTTACATTTGCGGGGGTGCCGGGCGTGGTCATCGGTCACAACGACAGGATTGCCTGGGGCGTTACGAACGTTGGCCCGGATGTCATGGACCTCTATATCGAGCGGGTCAATCCTGATAACCCGGACCAGTACGAGGTCAATGGCCAGTGGGTAGATTTCGAGACTCGCACGGAAACCATCCCGGTCGTGGGCAGCGAGCCGGTGGAAGTCACCGTTCGCCTGACGCGCCATGGACCCGTTATCTCGGAATCCTACGGCCCGTTAAAAGATGAAAACACAAGCGATGATCCCGAGTTCGTTGCGTTCAAGGAACGGGCGGGCGTCGAGCTACCGGAGCAATACGTGATCGCGCTCAAGTGGACGGCTCTGGAACCTTCGACACCGTTCCAGGCGATCTGGGGATTCAACCAGGCGCAGAACTGGGAAGAGTTCCGAGAAGCCGCCAGAAGCTTCTACGTGCCTGCCCAGAATCTTTTGTATGCCGATGTGGAGGGGAATATCGGCTATCAAATGCCGGGAAACATTCCCGTGCGCGCCAACGGTGATGGCACCCTCCCCGTGCCGGGCTGGACAGATGAATACGAGTGGACAGGCTACATCCCGTTTGAGCACCTGCCGTACACGTTTAACCCCACAGAAGGATACATTGTCACAGCGAACAACCGGGTGCCGCCATTCGAGTATCCCAACCTCATTGCGCATGATTGGGACTACGGCTTCCGTGCACAACGCATCGTAAACATGATCGTGAACGCGCCCGGGAAAATCGATATTCCCTACATCCAGTCCATGCAAGGCGATTCCTTTGACACCAATGGCGGTACCTATGTGCCCCTGCTTCTGCAATTGGATGAGCTTTCAGACAATGAGACCCGGGCACAGAGTCTGCTCAGGGATTGGGATTACCAGTCGCGTGCCGACTCTGCGGCCGCGGCGGTGTTCAATGCCTTCTGGCGCCATCTGCTCCAGAACACATTCAACGATGAAATGCCTGAAGAACGATACTTCCCCGATGGCGGCTCGCGCTGGAACGAGATCATGCGCCACCTGGATGACAGCAGCCTGTGGTGGGACGACAAAACTACAACAGATGTAATGGAGAGTCGCGACCAGATCATCCGCAAATCGTTCGAACAGGGAATTGCTGAACTGGAGGAAATCTTCGGGAATGACCCGTCCACCTGGAACTGGGGTGATATGCATGCTGCCACATTCCGTAATGGCACACTGGGCGAATCCGGTGTTTCGCCGATTGAATCGTTATTCAACCGCGGACCCTTCCCCACAGGTGGCGGCGATTCGATTGTCAATGCGACAGGCTGGTCGGTGATCGATGGTTATGAAACCAGCTGGCTCCCCTCCATGCGCATGATCGTGGACCTGGGCAACTTGAACAATTCTGTCACGGTGCACACCACAGGACAGTCTGGTCACGCGTATCACGAACACTATGATGATATGGCCCCACTTTGGGCGAATGTTGAATATTATGCGATGCTCTGGGATGAGGAGATGATCAAAGCCGGAGCCGAAGGGCGTTTGACTTTAACACCACAGTAAAAAGGAGTCAACGATTCCGATCGTTGGCACTTCAACGTCAGGAGAGGTTGACTTCGCGATTTACTTTTCTACTGTTTGTTTTCACTGCCAACCACGCAAAGAAAATCACCCCCAGATAGCTGGCGCTGAGGTCGGCCAGGCTAAACGTCCGGTTGACGAAACTTTGTTGAGAAAGTTCTTCGAGTCCGATCAAGACGGCAAGGATCAGGCCGCTGACCACAGCCAACCAGATCTTATTCTGCTTCGGAAATGAGCGGAAGAGCGTCAGGTTAAGCAGCAAAGCCAGGATCCCATACAAAATGAAATGTCCCACTTTGTCCGCCGATGGGATCCTGTAGATAATGGCCAGCATTCCCAATCTGCCAGTATCTGCCAGCACGATGATGAGCAACAAAAAGAGCGCAAAGAGGATGGTCAACCACTTCATTCTTAGTTTAACAGCTTGAGAAACTCACTGATCGAGTAGCCCCCACCTGCAATCAGGAATCCAAAGTAAATCATGGTTGCGAGGTTGGACAGATAACCAAGCAATATGGAGCCTCCATCCTTTTGCATCAACCCGACGGAAAGAAAGATCAGAGCCAGAGCCGGCAATGTATTGCTGAATGGGATAAATCCAAACGGCGCCATCAGGAGAATGGCAGCCAGGATGAATGCCAGGTTATTCACGAGCGCCATGGGACCATCAGACGTCAGCCCGGGCAGGCGATGAGGGCGGCTGATTTTTTCCAGCCGCTGAAACCACTTCAGTGCGCGACGAAATCCTTCGCGCAATTTTTCAGCAGAGATCCTGCGGCTGGCAATTTTGGCCGGCAACCAGAGATTGCGCGCAAACAGGCGGGTAATTCCAATCAATAAGATGGCTGAACCAAAGACAGTGCTGACACCCGGAATGGAGACTGGCACCAGAAAAATCAACGAGAGAAAGATCGTGAGCAACATCAGGCTGTCTGAGCCCACGATATCCATAATCTCGTCGAGAGTAACATTTGTGGGAGGTAATTTTTCAATGATGACCTCGATCTTGTCCCCCAGCGCTTCATCCTGCAATTCCTCTTCCTGTTCGGCGGTGATGTCCATCTCGTTCACGTCTGCAATTTGCTTCATGTTAATTCTTACCATCCTCTTTATAAAATAAGATCGGGCCCCAGCGTTCTCACAGGTGAGAACAGGCAAGGATTATACCTTGCTTCCCTGCGGCACCTCGATCTGGCTGAGCCAGTCCCCCAAGATGAGCAGCATGAGGCTTCCGAGAGAAGAAACCCCGAGGTTCAACGCGCCGAGCGGGATGAATAACCATCCTCGCCAAAGCCCGACTAGGTGGCCGATCACAAAACCAAAAATACTTAGCGTGAAAAATAGAAACAGGCGCCACGGGCCGCCATCCCGGATCAAGTGATATACGGCGCCATAAAACAATGCGATCAATAGGGCAAAAAGAAGGGTAGGAAGTGTCATATGAGATTTTTCTTGAAAAGAGTTTCCTACTAGACAGGATTGTAGAGAATAGGATACAGTCTTTTTGATGTTGTTCCATTGAAATCTTCGCATTAAATATCCCACAGCCCCATAATACCTACGCGCAGAACTAAAGGATGATGCCGCCGCCAATCACGAGATCACCCCGAAAGAAGACTGCTGCTTGCCCGGCTGTGATATCTCTCTGGGGCGCGTCAAACCGGACCTGAGCCTGGTTCCCCCCGAGCGGCGTGACCCAGGCCCCCGCCTCTTTCGCCGTATATCGGATCTTCACTTCAGCACGGAACGGTTCCTTCGGCGTTTCCCCTGAAAGCCAGTTGACATCGCGCGCGGTCAACTCACGTGAGCCAAGTTCTTCCTGCGTGCCGACAATTAACGCATTCGTCGTCGCATCTTTTCCCAGAACATAGAGCGGCACGGGTGAGGCAACGCCCAGTCCCTTGCGCTGTCCGATTGTGTAATTGGCCAGGCCGTTGTGCTCGCCGAGGGATTTGCCATCCCGCGTCAGGATCTCTCCGGGCTGGAGCATTTCCGCCGCGTTGCGCTGCAGGAACACCCGGTAATCCTCGCCCGCCAGAAAACACAGATCCTGTGAGTCCTTGCGAGAAGCAGTCGGCAGTCCATACTTTTCCGCAATTGCACGGATCTTCGTCTTTGGATAGTCACCCACCGGGAACAGGGCTCGCGCTAGTTTTTCCTGATTCAATACATGCAGCACATAGGATTGATCCTTGCTTTTATCGACCGCCCGCAGCAATTCACTCTTGCCCGCATCATCTCTTCGGATACGCACATAATGCCCCGTCGCCATGTAATCTGCCCCCAGAGCGAGTGCATGCTCCAGCAAGAACGTCCAGCGGATCTGGCGATTACAGATCAGACATGGATTTGGCGTTTCGCCACGCGCATATCCATCCAGAAAATACTGCACGACAGTCTCTTTGAAGACATTCTTGGCATCGACCACATAAAAGGGAATATCGAGCTTTGCCGCGACACGACGTGCCTGCGCCATTGAGTCCGGTGTACAGCAGCGGTTGGAATCCTCCTTGCCAGGCTCGCTCCACAGGCGAAGCATCATGCCAATGACATCATAGCCCTGCTCTTTGAGCAAGGCTGCGGCAACGGAGGAGTCCACCCCTCCCGACATGGCAACGACAACTTTCGTCATTTTTGATTACCTATAAGATTTTAATGCATACCTTCTTCAGAAATAGAACAGGGCAAATCGACATTAGTAGTCACATCTGTATATAAGTATGGCGAAGACCAACTGGCATAATAGTTCTTATCTTCCAACAAGTCCAGTTGAGCACCAAAATACTTGTTTAATATAACCCGAAATGAATTTACGGGAGTAATAGAAGGGTATACCAAGCTGTAATCGCCATCCGGGAAATAATACGCGTTGAGAATAGAAAATCTTTCCTGTAAACACGAATTACTTAGCTGATTCACATCATAAAACGCACCGGGGCCATGATCCCCCTGCAGGATAATGATAGGTGGGATCGGTGAGTGAGTAAGCAAATCCGAAAGTACGTCCATGATCTTCCGATTTAAGAAAGTCATCTGCGCAGTATAACCCTTTTGGTATTCTTCAGTACTCCCCGGAAACAACGAGGCATCCCACATAACATAGGGATAATCGGGAGCAGCAAAGTCTCCATCACCATCAAAAATAAACGGCGGGTGAGGCAGCATGATATGAGCCAATACAAACTTGGGCCCAGGAATCTCAGGTATCTTACGCAGCTGGTCCAAAGAAAATACAGTATATTTGCGATGCAGCTCATAACTCATCACAGGCAAATCAATACCCCACGACTCTACAGCTACGCCGATCACTGTAGAGGCGATTAAGGATGCTTCAAATTCATTGATGTCGAGCCCGTTTGCGCTAAGGTAAATATCGGCATCCCTGATCTGCGTTAAAAGAGTTGGACTCGGCAATGCCACGAATCGATAGTCTTGCTCTTGTAACAATTTTCTTATCGCTGAATGATGAACATGCTCGCGAAACACACCTCGATTTGTGGTGTCATTAAACTCCTTTACATATACATCCAGATATTGCATATTTAAAAGAGAGGAAAAAGCTAACTGAGTTTGAGGGTAATTTGCGGTGCTGCGGTCAGCGACATAAAATCCTTTTTGCTGCAAGAACCCAATGAATTCACTGTTATCAAATCCATAAATTTCCTGCACCATATCTTCCCGTCCATAAGCGTCTAGAACAATCAGATAGATGTCAGGTTTTGTTGATTGATCCTCGAGAACAACTGGCAAATTGACAAAGTTCAAGGCCTCTGTCTTTCTCGTCTGATCAATGGTTTGAATGATGGAAACACCAGTTGTATACACTGGCAACAGAACAACAAAAAACGATGTGAGATTCAGGAAGGATGTAACCAGGCTCCGGTTGGAAATATGTCTCCATGTCCATGGACTACCTAGAAGAACTAGAGGTGAAGTCCACATAAAAAAAGCAATTAATATCCCCCATGAAGTACCCCAAAACGGTGATTTCTCGAACAAGGCACGCTCAAAGTGGCCAAAAAACAACCAAAATAATATGAGTGTGGCTACCAATCCGGCATAGCGTGCATCATGCGTCGTCTTCTGCAGCGCATAATAGGCGACAATAACCAACAATAACAATATGAGCAAAGGACGTGCTATCCATTGAATTGGAACATCAGTTGAGTTCTGGGAGTAAACGCCTAGAACTGCGTAAACTGAGAAAAAAAATGGATGGAATACAAGAGTCCACCGCGTTTTTATTACCATCTTTTGACTCCAATGCTTTCCCACATGAGGCTGCTAATCCTTATAGAATTACAGCTTTTGTTCAGTGATGTAGGACGGTATGCGTAGTGCAAACGAAAATCTGTGCACTAGGTTGTTATTAATTATGATTTATTTCAATTTACGTGCTTTCTCAACCAGGTCAGGTAATGCTTTTAGAAATAAATCGACATCATCATGACTGGTTTGACCTCCTAATGTTACGCGTAACGAACCTAACCCCCAATCACGCGACAGGCCAATGGCATTCATCACTTCACTGGGCTCCGGGTTGCCTGTCTTGCAGGCGGAGCCAGAGGAACAGGCAAAACCCGCGGCATCTAGCAACGTCAGCAACAGATTGCCATCCACATCTTTGAAGGCAAACGAGGCGTGATGAGGCAGTCGTGAGTCCATGTGGCCGGTCAGGCGCGAATGAGGAACGGACTCGAGCACTGTTCCCATAATCTGATCTCGCAAAGGCTTTACGTGTGCAATACGCTGATCGCGTTCTTCGTTTGTCAAACGCAGCGCTTCGGCAAAGCCGACAATATAGGGCACGTTCTGGGTCCCGGCACGCAGGCTGAATTCCTGTCCGCCACCGGTGAGGTGCGAGACAAGCGGTGTATCCTTACGCACATACAACGCACCGACACCTTTGGGCCCATAGAATTTATGCGCCCCCAGCGACATCATATCCACGCCAAGCGACTGCACATCTACAGGCAGATATGCCGCAGCCTGCACGGCGTCTGTATGAAAAAGTATATGATGCGCTCTGCAGATGGCTGCAATTTCTTCAATTGGATTGATCGTGCCGATCTCATTGTTGGCATACATCACCGAGACAATCGCGGTACGATCACAGATCGCCTTCGAAACTGCCTCCGGTGTGACTATGCCATGTTGATCTACATCCAGCCACTCGATTTGGAAGCCTTCATATTTTTCGAGGTGCAGTAGAGTCTTGGTGACGGCAGGATGCTCGCTGCGCGCGGCAAGGATCCAAGTTGCGCCGGCCTTTTCGCGCATCGCGTATGCTGCGCCGCGGATAGCCAGGTTATCTGATTCAGAGCCGCAGGAGGTAAAGATAATCTCGTCGGGTCTGCAGTTCAGGATCGCAGCGACGGTCTCGCGCGCCGAATCGACTGCAGCTTCGGCAACCTGTCCATAACGGTGAACGGAAGATGGGTTCCCGAACGAGTCGGAAAAATACGGAGCCATCGCGTCGATCACGCGCGCGTCTACCGGCGTCGTGGCGGAATAGTCCAGATAGATCATAGCGCGCAGATTATAGCATGTCCGTCAATAGGAACATTGTAGGGTATTCATCCAAGACCGATGGGCAAAATGCAAGTAAAATTGCGCCGATTGTGGAAAGGAGAAAGAATGCTTAAATTTCGATTAATAAGCGTACAGACATTTATAGTGATTGGAGCAGTGCTGCTCAGTGCCTGCGGTGCAACAGCCTCCACCGAAGTGCCAACCATAACAGTCAACCCAGACGAGATTCGGACCCAGGCCGTGGGAACGTTCGCGGCCGATCTAACTGCAACCGCGTTTGCCGCGCCGACGAACACGGCGACAGCCACGGCAACGCCTCCGATGACCCTGGCTGTCCCTGCCACCAGCACAGGCGGTGTGGCCCTGGGCTCGCCAGCTCCAGCTGGCGGAGCTGGCACGGGAGGCACAACCGGCTGTTACGGTCTCTCCTTTGTCAGTGATGTGACCATTCCCGATAATACGCCGGTCACGCCCGGCCAGACCTTTACCAAAACATGGAAAGTGCGGAATTCGGGTACCTGTGCCTGGGATGCAGGCTTCAAGTTTGGGTTTACCGGCGGTGAACAATTGGGCGGAACAGCCTATACATTGCCATCCTCGGTGGCGGCTGGCGCGGTGACCGATATCTCGGTCGCGATGACCGCGCCGAACAAGACCGGCACACTGCGCGGCAACTGGCGTATGTCCACTGCTGCTGGACAGTTCTTCGGTGATGAAGTGTATGTGCAGGTGGTCATCGGCGGCGCAGGAGCTGCCCCAACAAATACGGGCGGCGCACCAGTTGTTTCCACTTCAACGGCTACAGCGACCGCAACATCTGAATCCTCAGACTAAACAAAAATCCCTTCTCTCTCGAGAAGGGATTTTTTCTTAGAACACTTCCCGAGTCCCGCGTTTTTTCGCTTCCACTTCAAAGTGGAGTTTGACGATTTACGCGGCACGTTGAAAATTGGAATGGAACGATTCTACACGACTCTGCAGCAAGCAAAAGCGGACGAGCGCCGGGCGTCTCGTCCGCTTCTATCATTTTCGGTCCCTCTCATATTCCCGCATTGCTCAAGATGGTCATCATCTGCGAAAGCATCAGAGTGAGCTGGGGATGTGTTTCTCCGAAGTGGTCAATGGAGTCCTGCAAGCGTTCCAACAAAGGCTCATCTGTCTCTGCGGTTTCATCGGTTCGCGCCAGTAAGTCACGAATATCCGCCTGCAAATGGCGAAGCCTCTCACGACTGGCTTCATCTGTGGCTTCCATGGTCACGAGCTCATTGTGCAGTTTTTCAAGAAGTTCGTGCAGGTTCTGGTCGGTCATGGAAAAGCACTCCTTTCCATAGATAGAATTAACAAAAGACTACATTTCCATTTTACAACGTTTTGAATTGGTATTAGATTAAAGTAGTATTGAAAATCCCACGCCTGTACTCCGCCTAATAGAGGATTTCCCGATTGGCGTGCTCGATCTCCTCGTAGATCTTCTTTACCTCTTCCTTCATCTCGGCGGAAACTCCTGCGGTCTGCGGGATGAATTTGACCATATCACGCGCCTGGCGCAGCAGGTCTTTGACACCCGCGATATAAGACAGATCGTTCTTTCCCAACTCGGGTGGGATAGGAAACTCGCGGGCCTGTTGGATCAATTTGTGGGCGCGGATCACTCGTTCTGCCGCAGGGATAAGCTTTGCCATAATTTCGCCTCCGATTGTCAATCGATTTTACTATGAGAAAAACTTCAAAATCTGTGTTCCGCCTCTTGACAGGCAGGTCTCACTGTCATATAATGCAATCGGTTGCATAAATCAAGGCATTATGAGCAATAAATCGGTCCGCACCATTGCAGATATCGCCAGGCTGGCTGGAGTTTCCAAGTCCACCGTTTCACGGGCGCTGAACGACAGTCCGCTGATCGGCGAGGAAACGAAGGCTCGTATCCGCTCGTTGGCCAGGGAGCACAACTTCCAGATCAACGCCCCCGCCCGGCGGTTGAGCATGAAACAGAGCCGGACGATCGCCTTCGTGACCCATGCCTACCACAAGGATTTTTCGGTAGCAGATCTGTTTGGACTTGAGATCATGGGCGGTGTGTCGAGCGGGCTGGCCAGCCGTGAGTACGACCTGTTGGTGATCCATGTGGATCCGCACGACACCAAATGGGCCCACCAGTATTTCGATACCGGCCGCGTGGATGGTTTCATCTTGATGACCGCCACACGCAAGCAGAGTCACGTGAAGGCTCTGCTGGAGCTCGGGGCGCCGTTCATCGTGTGGGGCGTGCCTCAGGCCAAACAGAAATATTGCTCGGTGACCGGCGATAACCTCACCGGCGGAAGGCTGGCCACGGAGCATCTGATCAGCCTGGGAAGAAAAAGCATTGGCTTTGTCGGTGGACCAGACTATGAACTGGAAGTGCAACATCGTCTATCTGGCTACGAGAGCACTCTGCGAGAGGCAGGCAGAGAAGTCGATCGGACGCTGATCGAATATGGTGACTTTTCGAACACATCCGGCGCGGAGGCAATACAACGGCTGCTTAAAAAAGTGCCGAATCTCGATGCGGTCTTCATCAACAGTGATCTAATGGCTATCGCCGCCATGGATGCCATTCGAGAAACAGGACGCCGCGTCCCGGAGGATGTTGCCGTTGTCGGATACGATGATCTTTCTATCGCGGAATATAGCAACCCACCGCTGACAACGATCCGGCAGAACATCCCGCTGGCAGGAAAATTGTTGGCGCAGAACCTGATGGATTATTTGCAGACAGGCATGGTGACCCACGTTTCCATTCCCGTGGAATTGATCGTGAGGAAATCAGCCTGAGAGTTTCGTCTCTTTTTTTCAAAACTTATGCAACCGATTGCAGAAATACTAGATGCGAGGAGAAGCTATGAGTGAAACTAACCATCATCACTCATTTTTTTTCAGGCAGTGTGCAACCGATTGCATAAAGATATTCTGCTAGTGTGAAGAAAGGAAAATAAAATGAATACCTACCCCTCACTAACCAATGTCCGCAGCTACTTATCCGATAAATTCTCCCTCCTGCAACGGCGCGCCGCTCGTGCCTCGCTCTGGGCAAAGCTGACCAGAAAGAGCACCCGGCTGGCCATGTTCCCGGAACAGACGCCCCAGAAGAGTCCAAATCGAAGATTGATCGGTGAAAAAGAGATTTGCATTGAAGAGGTCGTGGGCACACTGAACCGGCACAGTGACTTCGATCACAAATTCCGTCCGCTCAAGAGCTATCTGCGCGACCGTTGGGTCAATGTGTATCTCAGCCTCGAGAAAGAGGGCTGGTCACCGATCATTGTTCATAAAGTGGGTGATGCTTACTACGTTGAAGATGGGCATCACCGGCTGTCGGTCGCGCGCTTGCTGGGAATGGCATACATCCAGGCAAAGGTTTGGGAATATCCTGTCACAGAGACGCCTGCAAAGAAACCGCGTCCGGCGCGCTGTGCGGAACGAAGCTCAGCCACCGTGTATGCAACGAGATAGTCTTTCCACACAGACGAAAAAGAACTCGGAGCTTTTGAAGCTCCGAGTTCTTTTCCTCATTTAGATCCAGCCAAGGCCGCTATTGGATCGGCCGTCCCCCCATTCCCTCCCTACTTCCGAAGGTTCTTTCGCACAGGAATTCTCTGCAAGGCAACATGAGGCGGCATGACAACGTTCGAGACGGCAGTTACCCACATCTGAATAAGATTAACGATACGTCGGCTCAAATTTTCCATGCGATCTCCTTTCTGATCATTCCAGATATCTGCAGGACAGAAGGAGAAAACAGAAACTGCGGCTGTTCTCCAAATATCGGGAAAGCCAAATTTCGAATATCTATAAACTACAACGAGAAATGGCCGAAAATACTATGTCTTTCCCTAAGTGCCAGATTAGAATAATTTGATACAGGAAATTAAATAATCACCCTCTCCATGAAGGAGAGGGCCGATTCTCTTTTACGAAAGGTACTGCTGATTTATATCTCTTTGATGGCTTTCTTGGCCGCTTCGACGGCTTCAGCCACCCGGTCCAGTTTCTCTACCAGCATGTCCTGCCCGGTGTGTTTCATGTCTTTGGCTCTATCCTTCACGTCACCCTTCAAATGGCCTGCTTTGGAAACGACCTGCGATACAGTATCCTTGACAGTGCCAGTCGTGCGATCACGCAGATCCGCAGCTTTGTCCCGGACTTCGGCGCGCATTTCTTCGCCTGAGCGAGGCGCAAGGAAGAGCATGGCCGTGGCACCAATGATCCCGCCGACAATGATGCCGGTGAGGATGTGTCTTGCGCCCTGGGTCATGGGTTCGCCATATTCGCTATAGCTGTAATCATAGTTACTGTCTCTCATATTTATCTCCTTCTTCATGAGCAGATTTAGTTGTCGGTCGACAAAAATTAATATACCCGTTGCTAAATATCTAACGAAGAATCGGCGAGATTGTTATATTCACGAAGCCAGAATAGAGCACAAGTCCTGTAAGTACGGGATCAAAACGAAGAATATAATTCCGGTATGAGCATCGCTCAGTTCCGGTTTTTCGGACGATTGAATGATTTCCTGTCCCGCGACCAACGAGGGCAGATCTTGCTCGTTGAATTCCGGGAGCGCCAATCGATCAAGCATTTGGCCGAGTCACTTGGAGTGCCGCACCCGGAGATCGGGCCGGTGCAGGTCAACGGTCAGGAGGCAGCGCTCAACACGATCACGCAGGATGGCGACCGGGTGGAGGTGCATCCCATCCCGGACGGCTGCCCCAGAGAACCGCGCTTCGTCCTCGACAGTCACCTGGGGAAACTGGCAGCCTACTTGCGCATGCTGGGTTTCGACTGCCTCTACCAAAATGACTATGATGACGATGAGCTGGCGGATACTATGCAGAACGAGAAACGAATCCTCCTCAGCCGGGACCGGCGCCTGCTCATGCGCAAGGCCGTGACCCACGGCTATTGTCTTCGTTCCCTCGAACCCGTCCAGCAGCTATCCGAAGTCGTTGTGCGCTTTGATCTTTCGAAGCGCATTGCTCCCTTCCATCGCTGCATGCGCTGCAACCATCTCCTCGAGCCTGTCGATAAGGAACGTGTGCTCGACAAGCTGGAGTTGCTGACCAAGCTATACTTCGATGAATTTAAAATCTGCCCGGCCTGCCAGCAAATCTATTGGAAAGGCTCACATTACGAGCGGATGCAGAAAATCATTGAGCTCACCAGAAAATAAGCGGAAGGGAAAAGCAGTTCTGCAGAAGCGTTTTATCCTGAAAGTCACCAAAATCGAAAATGGGGTGTGATACATTGACGGTCTGGAGCGTATACAACCAAGGAATGGGCACGCAATCAGATGTTTTCTCTCGAGTTGTGAATTCCACGACGGTCGATTTCGAATCGGTATATGAAACAGAGCTGCCGCGCATCTACAACTATTTCCGATATCGAGTAGGTGATGAGCAGATCGCGGAAGACCTGACCGCCGAAACGTTCGAGAAAGCCTGGCGCAACCGCGCACGGTACCGGGCCGATCTGGCTTCGTTCACCACGTGGTTGTTTGCGTTGGCACGCCGGGTGGCCGCCGATCATTACCGCAGGCGACGTCCCACTGTCCACCTGGATGAAATGTCTCTGATCTCCGACCGTCAGGGAACCGAAGCGGAGGCGCAGGAACGGGCTGAGTTTGCCCAGCTGGCAAACCTGCTTGCCCGGCTTGCAGACCGCGAGCGAGAGTTGGTGGCTCTCAAATATGGTGCCGGACTCACCAACCGTGCCATTGCGCGACTCACCGGGGTATCCGAAACCAACGTCAGCACGATCCTGTCCCGCGTCACAGCCCAGCTGCGCGCCCAATGGAAGGATGAAGCATGAATGACGAATTTTTGACCCGCTTTCGCAAACCCCCGCGCCGTGAGTTTGCCGCGGCGCTCTACCAAAGGATAACCGCTCCCATGAATACCCAAAGAAAGTTCCCGTTTCGACGATTTACGTTTGCCGCCGCAATTGGGGTGGCGCTGATTGCCGCGCTGGCGTTTTCCCCGGCTGCCCGCGCCGCGTTCAACGGCTTGATCCGCCAGATCGGCGGGATCACCTACCTGGAGCCGGAAGACGATCCAAACCACCGCCCCCTCCTTGAGAGTGAAGTCACGATCGTCCCAGAAGAGCGACTCTCTCTCGAGCAGGCCCGTACGCGGATCTCGTTTGACATTGAATTACCCACATGGACGCCTGAAGGGTACAGCATGAGTCAAACGGTGCGAGTGACCTATTTCCCACATGAAACCCTGGGCACAAACCCGTTCGTCTATATCACATGGGTAAAGTCCACAGACGGTGGTGGGCAAATAGAGCTCGTGGTTTCTCAGCCGGTAAGCTGGGTGATCGATCTGGACCACCTCGAGGAAGTGCAAATCAATGGCCAACCTGCAGGTTTAACTGGGGGTAGCTGGAACTATGACACCGGCGCATGGGATACCACCTATAACGACCTGACGCTGACCTGGATGCATAACGACGTGATGTACCTGTTACGCTCGTCTGGAGCATCCGTCGAAGACTTGATCCGCATGGCGGAGTCCATTCCTTAACCGATCCTCAAAGCCAGATTGATGACAAAGCGGCAGTCACAAGAGACTGCCGCTTTCCTTGTATTGAGCGTTTTGTAAAAAAACAGATGCAGGACAAGCGAGGGAACTGATCAAACTGTAGACTATGCAGAAGGAATCACCAGCCACCAACCCTGACCGCCCGGGTCGTCGTTCGTGCGCCAGGCATTCCAGACTCCCTGCCCCCCAAGCCACTCATCGACGTTTTGCGTACCTGTGAGCGGATCATTGTAATGGATCAGGACCGCATTGCCGCGGGCGGGGTCCACAGAGATGCCTGTCACAACGATAAAATGCGCCTCCGACTCGGGATCGCTAAAATCGGAGAGGACATCAATGATCACAGGGTCGCCGTTGCGCAGATGTTGGGTCAGGAGCCTGAGGCCCTGACTGGAGCTGAGCACCGTTCCGCTCGAAACATTTTCTGCAAAATATTCAGCGATCTTGACCATATTGGCCGGGCTGGTATAGGGATACGAATCTGGGGTGTAATACCCGTTTGCAGCAGCATATTGGATGGCTTCCTGTTCACTGATCGGCGTTCCAGGATAAGCATAATTATGTGTCATCGCGATCACAGCTTCACCGCAGGATGTACTCAGGGATTGCTGCAGCACCGGGACCTGCAGAAGTAAGGGTTCCCGTTGAATCTGTGCTACCGAATATCGTCCCCGCACTTCGGTGAAGCCAAGAAACATCAACCCTGCCAGGCAGATCAAGCCAACGATATTGCGTGCACGTGAGAAAGAAAGTTTTTTCTTTTTCATATTTGATATCTGGACATGCCAACATACTGCTTACTTACATCGGCTGCATCACCGTGAATAACGAAAATGCCCTGAAATTCCGGTGAGAATTTCTTAAGGCACGGTTAACTTTTCCCCACTAGTATGAACATAAGTACTATGCCAGGAAACTCTGACGAAAGCAACCACATCGTGCAGCGATTCTGGGCCGCCATGCAGACCAACGATTTCAAGGCCGCAGGTGAATTACTGCACGACGAATATGTACTGGAATGGCCACAATCCGGCGAGCGGATCCGAGGGCGGGCGAATTTTGTGGCCGTCAATGTGAACTATCCTGCGCACGGACGCTGGGAATTCACGGTTCATCATCTAGTTGCAGAAGGCGATCAGGTAATTTCAGATGTGGGGGTCACTGATAGCGCAATCACCGGGCGAGTAATCACATTCTCCACCATACGAGATGGCAAAATAGTTCGCCAAATAGAATTTTGGCCTGACCCATTTGAGCCAGCCGCCTGGCGTAAACAATGGGTGGAGAGAATCGGATAATTCATAAGCTTAATCATGAATCAGGAGTTGTTATCTTTATATACCGCCGATCGGCGGGAGCGTGTGGACCAGCCAAAGGTGAATACACCTGCCTACAAGGCTATGCGTGCACGAGACCTGGAACGGCGTGAGCGTGTTCTCGAGCTCCTTGCAGCATTACACACGGCAGAAGAGTATTATCAGGCGGCATGGATTATGAATCATGGCGATACAGCAGATGATGCTAGGAACGCTCACTTGCTTGCCTTGCGCTCGAGCAAATTAGGGTATAGGCCGGCGCGCTGGCTTGCCGCAGCAAGCTATGACCGCTGGCAAATGTACCAGGGTAAGCCACAAAAGTATTGAACGAATTACATCTTCGATGGGCGAAGGGACCGGTTATGGGAGGTTAATCCCAAAACAACAGATGAAGAACGGGCGCTGTGGGACGTCCCACCGCTTGCGGAACAAATCAGGAAAGCGGAAGAGGCAAATAAACACAAAACCCCTATGACTGAGCATGAGTTGAGAGAATTCGAGACAAAAGCGCCAGAGTGGTTAAAAGAGATATTAAAGCGCTGGCGAGAGGAAGAGCATCGCTCAGAATAAATACCTGCAAAAGACCCTCTCCTATACACAGGAGAGGGTCAATTTTCACGTTGTTAAACGCGATGATTAATATTCCTGGACCCTTTGCTTGCCATTCTCGGCCGCTTCGGAGACACGATCGAGCTGCTCCTGAGCGGTCTGTTTGCCGCGCTGCTTTATTTCGGCGGCCTTGTGTTGGACGTTTTCCTTGAGCTCATAGGCCTTGGTTTTGGCCTGCGACACGGTATCTTTTACCGTCTCGGTGGTGCGGTCGCGTAGCTCCATGGCCTTATCGCGAATCTCTGCGCGGGTCTCTTCCCCGGAGCGCGGCGCAAAGAGCAGCATGGTTACAGCCCCCACCACGCTACCGATCAGCAGGCCGGTAAAGACATGCTTACCCGCGCCCGTTGCATGTGTCCCACTTATGTGTTCAAATTCTTCAAATTCGTGTTCACGCTTATGCCTTGACATACATTATCTCCTTCTCTAAGTAGAATTCAATTTGCTACCCCCAGAAGCGGACAGATGATGTCTGCCGCGCTCGATTCGCCATGTTTAACGGAGGGTATTCGAGTATGTTATGGGCTTCTTAACCTGCAACAAGAAAAGCCGCGTCAGAGTGCCTCCCCCATACGTCAGGCGGGGATACCCACATGTTTTCGCCTCCCTTTGGAGCACTAAAGTCGTGACTTTTGTCAATTGTGGAAACCGGGGTTCTGTACCAAAATCATGGTGGAGCATACATATGGCTATCTTTGATACCCGCGAAAAAGTTGAATTCTTAGCCACGCAGACCCTGCATTATGATCGATACTCGTGTTGCCAGTACTTCCTGGAACGAGTACAGGTGGATGGGAAATGCGGCTTGGTCTGCGGAGAAGAATTAGATGAGCACGCCACTCACTTGAAGATCCTTCTGCAGCCAATTTATAACGACATAGAGGTCTACAAAATATCCAGCCACAAGGCCATTTATGACAAATACGCGGTGTTTGCGGATGGAAATAAGATAGGGCAGTTCACCCTCGTCCTAAATGCCTGGGTGCCAAATTAAGCACGTAGTTGCAGGGCGTGGAGATGGGGCGCCAAGCATCATCTCCACCGGAGGGATTAACCGGGGGATTTCATTGTAAAATGCAGTAAACTGGTTCTCACAGCAACAGGAAATTCCCAATTTCTCTTAGGATGTACATATGACTACCAGCCGCTCCTTCGACCGCGCCGCGAGTTATTACGATCAGACACGCCCGTTGCCCGAACCTGCCGCGACCAAAGGGATTGAGTCCATCCTGGAGATCATCGGAGCTGAAGCCCGTGTCCTAGAGGTGGGTGCGGGGACGGGACGCATTAGCATTCCCCTGCTGCAACGCGGTATGGACCTGATCGGCTGTGACCTCTCATCGAGCATGCTGGGGCGTCTACAGAATAAGTTCTCCTCTGCGCGTCTTACCCGGGCGGACGCGTCCCGCCTTCCTTTTCCCGCGGCATCGTTTGACATCGTGATGACCGTCCATGTGCTGCACCTCGTCCCTGCCTGGCGGGAGGCATTGCGCGAGTTCAAGAGGCTGCTTAAGCCCGGCGGCGCCTATTTGAATGTGAAGACCTGGACATCGGCCGGGGTTTCCATCCGCGAGCAGATGCGCCTGCACTGGCAGGGCTGGCTCGCAGCCAGGGGCGTGGATGCCAGGCATCCGGGTGTTCAAAATCAGACAGAGTTACAGCAGGAGCTGCAGTCCCTGGCGAAGGACGTGAAAGAGATTGAGGTCCTCCGCTACCCACTCGTGTTTACTTTGCGGGAGGAACTGGAACGTTTAGCATCCCGCATTTATTCAGACACATGGGATGTACCTGATGACCTCTTTAATACCAGCCAGAACGAGCTGCGCGACTGGGTAAAACAAGGATACGTCGACCTGGATCAACCGCGCCAGGATGAGATCCGGTTCGCGATCGACGTGATACGGTTTTGAGGGCCCGAACCAGCCTGCCATCATCACAACGATCAAGTAAAAAGCCTGGCCTGCTCCAGACTACATTCCGTTGTACAATCGGCAGGGGGTACATACGCTTTATCGGTAAAAGACATTCACATATTCCGGGCTTCCTTTAGATAGAGGTATGGAGGGGTTACAGCAATTCATCTCACGTAAGGAGACATTTATGGAAGCCTCGAATATGGAAGTCACAAATCCTGCCTGGAAAACTTTTTATAAATTTGCGGCCGTGGCGGCGCTTCTCATGGTCGTCATCATTGTCATTCAGATGATCGTTTTTATCACGGCCCCGCCTCCACTGGAGGGTACCGCGATCGATTGGTTCATGCTGTTCCAGTGGAACCGGCTCATCGGGCTGATCGATTTTGAGCTGTTGATGATCATCTACACTCTGATCTCCATACCCATGACGTTAGCTCTCTATCGTGCGCTCCGCCAGGTAAACTCTGCGCTCATGACTCTCTATGTTGTGCTGAGTCTGGTCGGGGTTGTATGCTTTATTGCCGCGCGGCCGGCATTTGAAATGCTCTGGCTCAGCGACCAATATTCGGCTGCAATGACTGAGGTGGAGCGATCTAATATCCTGGCAGCGGGCGAAGCGACCCTGGCAACGTTTCACGGCACGGCATTCCACATTAGCTACGTGCTTGGTTCCATTTCGGGACTGATCATCTCCCTTGTCATGTTGCGGAGCCGCGTGTTCAGCAAAGCAACCGCCTACGTGCGGATCGGCTCCAGCATCTTCGACTTTGGCCTGTATATCCCGACAATCGGCACTTACCTCTCAATCTTTTCTGTGATGTTTTTGTTGATCTGGAATATCATGGTCGCCCGGCGATTGATTCAACTCTCAGATTCGACAGATACACCTATTCAATGGAACAAGTCATTCATCAAAAGTACATAGCTCCCAAGCAGTGGTGCTGCGCAGCAATCTCTTCGGCAGAATAGCCGCGTACAGGGGATTGCTTTCGGGCATCTTGGTGAGCATGCCTTCTACAGCGGGTACAATGAAAATGATCTTTGCCCTCGCCCCTCTGGCTCCGTGGATGGTCTTTTGTATCCTGGTAGTTCACAGGCTGTTTCCTTTGGCGAAGCAATAACGTGTCACTGCACGCCAGTCAGAGTTGATCTATGTAACATTTGCCATTCCTGCGTTTTAATTTCATATGGTATTCTCCCTGGTGGAGGTGAGGTATGCCACCATTATCTGGAAGCGTGGCCGTTGTCACCGGGGCAAGCCGGGGCGCGGGGAGAGGGATTGCGAGCGTGCTGGGTGAGGCCGGCGCTACGGTCTATGTGACCGGACGCAGCGTACGCGGCAACCAGACGAAACCGGAACTGGCCGGAACTACGATCGAGGAGACAGCCGCGATCGTGACAGCGCGCGGCGGCCTCGGCATCCCGGTCCGTGTGGACCATACAGTCGACGCAGAGACTGCATCTCTGTTCGAGCGGGTGAAAGAAGAACAGGGCCAGCTGGATCTGCTTGTAAACAATGCCTGGGGCGGCTATGAAGATTATGCCTATCATGGTGGACACGAGTCCTTCGATGCGGTGTTCTGGGAGCAGCCCATCCAGCGTTGGGACAAGATGTGGCTGGCCGGAGTACGGGCCACCCTGGCGACGACGAAAGCCGCACTGCCACTGTTGTTCGCTCAACGACATGGGATGATCGTCAACACCACTTTGGAGATCGACCCGAACTTTTATGATGCGGCCCTCTACTACCGCACGGCAAAACTCGCCATCAACTATCTGACATTTGGCATGGCGCATGATATCCTCCAGCGCGGCGGTTATCCGATTGCAGTGATCGGCCTGGCCATGGGATGGATGCGCACCGAGCCAGTCATGGAGAATTTTCGCCAGGGTTTGCATCCACCTGAGGATCTCAAACAAACAGACTCCGTCGAATACGGCGGACGAGCGGTCCTCGCCCTGGCAACGGATCCTCATGTGTTGGAGAAAACCGGAAGGGTGTTCCGCGTGCGCGACCTTGCAGAGGAATATGGCTTTGAAGATGCCAGACTCTGAGATCAGGCAGCCTGTTGCAATTGATCGGATTTGTGTCACGTCGTAGAGATGATTACCGTGCTTTGGGAAGATTACGTCAAAAGATGATAGGGTTATTTACCATAGGGTAATCCTGCCCCTGTACGGCCTCTTAAGGCATGTTTGCATTACAATTTTTATAGTCATGAATTGATAACTTCGCGTTAGGATCAAGGAAATCAGACTTGGATCATGCCTCATCTACATTCACGGGGTCCATTGCGCTAGACATCGGCATCGTATTCCTCCTCGTCCTGGCAAATGCCTTCTTCGTAGCCTCTGAGTTCGCACTTGTCTCCGTGCGCAAGACCCGCATTGACCAGCTTGCTGCTGAGGGCAACCGCACAGCAGCGATTGTTCAGCGCGCCGTGCGCGACTTGGATCGCTACATTGCCGCCACACAGGTGGGAATCACGCTTGCATCGCTGCTACTCGGTGGAATTGGGGAAAGGACGCTCGAGCCCATTCTGGCTTTCGTTTTCAGTTGGGTACCGGAACAAATATCAGTGATTACACGCGCTGCATTGGTGGCGGGCTTTGCTTACTTTATTATGACAGCCCTGCATGTGATTATCGGGGAATTAATGCCCAAGTCTATTGCCCTGCAAACACCCGAAAAAACCGCGCTCTGGATCGGGCGTCCAATGACGTTCTTCGCATTGGTCTTTTCCCCTCTGATCTGGCTGCTCAATGGTATCGGCAACTTCCTGCTGCGTTTACTGGGTTTTCATGCGGCCGAAGGACATGCCCAGGTGCATTCTCCTGAGGAGCTCGACATGATCTTTACCGAATCACACAAGGGAGGAGAGATCAACCAGACTGAATTCGAGATCCTACATCGTGTGGTCCGCTTTTCAGATACGAATGTGCGGGCCGTGATGGTTCCTCGTCTGGAGATGCAGACGCTCCCGGTGGCTATATCGCGTACAGCCCTGGCCGAGTTTTTGGAGGGTCGACCTCATACTCGTATCCCGGTCTACACGAGCTCACTGGATGAGATTGTGGGTATTGTCAACACTAAAGACCTGGAGCATTTATACAGCCGGGAGCTCTCCCATGAATTAGACAAGTTGAGATCATCGATTCAGCCCAGGAGCAACGGTGGACACGGCCGGATTACAGATCAGGACACAGATGAAAAGATACTGGACCTAACGTCGATCGTCATCGATGCAACATTCGTGCCTGAAACCATCAAGATCGATCAACTGCTGACAGAAATGAAGAAGCGCCGCCAGCAGATGGCCATTATCGTGGATGAGTATGGAGGTACGGCGGGCCTCATCACGCTGGCCGACCTGCTGGAACAAGTGTTTGGCGAATTACCCGATGAAGGCGCCGAGACAGAACCGGAAATCCTGCCGCGCCCCGATGGCAGCTATCAGCTGGCCGGAGGTGTGAGCATCAACGAAGTGAATGAGGTCTTTGGACTCGGCTTTCCCACCAGCGAGGCCGTTACGATGGCCGGACTGGTTCTCAATCAACTGGGACGGACAGCTACCGTGGGTGATGAAGTGGAAATCAATGCTGTCCGTTTGCGCGTGGAGCAGATAGACGGTTTTCGCATCTGCACCCTGCATATGGTCCTTCCGAATAATGGGGAGACACCTTCCCCAAACCTGCCGGGCTAACTCCTGAATTCGCCTCTTTGGCCGCCATTATGCGCATTTTTTTCTCGAGAATTAACATGTCGTTGCTTCAGCTCGCGCCCTAGCAACAATGCAAACTAATAAGCGGGCGAGCACAAAGCACTCGCCCGCATTCTTTGCTCTGTAGCTTAACAGACGGGCCCGGTCGAAACCACCGTTGCGCGCAACATGCTCTCGACGACATCAAAGTCGATCCGCTCGGGTTTGGAGTAACGGATCGCTCCTTTCCCAAAGCTCACACCTTTGACTCGCAACCGTTCTTTATGAGCGTTCATCACATCGGTGCGTAGAATGTACAGGCCGATGAAGTTTTTCTGGCTGGCAAAACCCACTTCCACTGCGCTGTTACGCGAATAAGTGGGACCGCCATAGTTCATGCTCTCTTCAAAACCAATCAACCTCGTGCGGCACAGATCGCGCAGACGGATAAGCGCATCCTGCCGTTCGGCAGGCGCCTCTTTGATGTAAGTATCCACCTCTTTGGCTGTACTCTGCATGGAACTCTCCTTGCGTCAGATGGCCCGATCTTAACATGAACGCCGGGCCCTCGGCTTGACGGTCGTATCCCGGTCTGTATAATGGTTTCTATTCTTAGCGGATGAGGAGAAGAGCAAATTCATGGTGACGTATGTAGCGTTTCTGCGTGGCACTAACAGCGGCAAGAACCCCATGCTCAAGATGGATGTCTTGAAAAAGGCATTCGAGAAGCTGGGATTCCAAAATGTGCGGACTGTGATCTCTAGCGGCAATGTAATCTTCGAGACGGAACGCACGGATGTGCGCGCTCTAGAACGGACCATCGAAAAAGCACTGCCAAAAGCCATTGGGTTTGAATCAGCAACGATCGTCTATAAACTCGCAGACTTGCAGAAACTTGAAAAGCTGAACGTGTTCAAAGATATCGAAGCAACTCGCGAGACACGTCAGTTTGTCACGTTTGTCAAGGAGGCGCCGAAAAGCAGCCCAAAGTTGGATGGCGAGGGATTTACCATCCTCAAAAAAAGCGGACGCGCTCTCCTCAGCGTGATCGAGCTTTCCGGTCTAAGAACGCCCGATATGATGAAGGTGCTCGATCAGGAATTTGGCAGAACCAACACCACCCGAACATGGAAGACCATCCAGCGGATCCTGCAAAAGGCGGGCGTCTCGTAATTCGAGGATTATTCATATCGAGCATAGGCCAAGATCACAAAGGGCAACGGCCGGGTCGGGGCGATGATTTCCTGCGGGTCTGCAACCAGGATCCCCGTGGACCCTCCCCCATCCAGGTTGACGGCGATATCGAGGTTCAAATCTGATTCCGTCAGATAGACGCTTAACTGGTGCAATGTGAAATATCCTTTGGGTGTAACGATAAACAGGATTCGATCATTCCGATCCTGCGCGATGACGGTTCGTCTTGCAGGTACATGATTTTCCCTCTCTGCATCGAAGCCGAGCTGCCCGCCCGGTTTGACAAGAATAGGAAACGATTGCAAGGCAGCCTGGAATCGCTCACCGGGATTGTAGGGCCGTTTCACAAGCCACCGCAATTCTGCCCCGTATTCATTAATAGCGAGCATCCCACCGTGGCCATTAAAACTTCTTCCCGACGCCACTCCGTTCACGACGATTAAACCATCCGGTAAATATCTTTCGTTATCTACGCTATAGAAACCGCCATTTATAACGAGGGCGGCATTGGTCTCTTGTTGCCAGGTTTCCAGAGACCGGGGAGTTGCCTCATGCGCCACATCCAACCGGAAGTAATTTTGATCGAGGCGCCACACATAGACCGACTCGACGTGTTGATTCTGGGCATCATACACCTCGAACACCCGGCGCTCTAGCCCGGGCTGTAAGACCTCCCAGCCCGTCTCCGGTACGAATTCGACGGTTGGAGGCACAGCGGGAATTGGTGTGGACGGAAACATCTCTGCAGGCTGTACGACACTGGCATCCGCATTGATGTAATACAACGAGCTGCCGCAAGCGCCCAGCCAGATGACCAGGAGCAAAATGTGAAGGATTCGTTCGACGTGCTTATACATGCTCATGATTCTAGCAGATTTACGGAAAAAATAGAACAGATGTTCTCAAAATGTTACTTGTCCCCTGATCGCTTTTTTTGGGTGGAATTAGAATGGCACTTGTATAGGTGATTTCCCGTATATCAAATTATCGCAAAAAGATGCATACTTGCAGCCATGCTGCAAGCCAAAGAGCGACACCCTCATGGGCGAACAGGCATAGAAGAGAATTAACCTTAGGAGATTTGTGATGAGCGAACATCCCCAAAAACAGCAAGTTGTGGACTTATTGAAAAGCATCGAAACGGGGGACAACGGTCCGATCAGTGTTATCAACCCGGATAAATATATTCAACATAACCTGATGGCCAAAGATGGCCTGCAGGGGTTTGGAGAATTGATGTCGCAGCTTCCGCCGAACTCGGCACGCGTCAACACCGTCCGCGTCTTTCAGGATGGCGACCATGTCTTTACCCACAGCGAATATGACTTCTTCGGGCCGAAGATCGGCTTTGACATCTTCCGCTTCGAGGATGGCAAGATCGTCGAGCATTGGGACAACCTCCAGGAGACACCGGTTGGGCCTAACCCAAGCGGCCATACCATGACCGACGGTCCCACCGATGCGCAAGACCTCGAGCAGACCGAACAGAACAAGGAACTGGTGCGCCAGTTCGTAGACGATATCCTGGTCAACGGGAAATTAGATCTGTTGGCAAACTACTTTGATGGTGACAACTATATCCAGCATAACCCGCAGATCGCCGACGGACTCTCAGGCTTAGGGCAAACACTTCAATTCTGGGCAGAGCACGGCATCACCATGAAGTACGACAAGATCCACAAGGTGCTTGGGGAGGGAGATTTTGTTCTCGTGGTCAGCGAGGGTACATTCAGCGAACAGCCCACCTCCTTTTACGATCTGTTCCGTGTGGAGAATGGCAAGATCGCCGAACACTGGGACACGCTCGAAGCGATTCCCCCAACAACAGAGTGGCAGAACGACAACGGCAAGTTCTAACGAAACACAAAAGCGGACAAGCACAAAGTGACTTGTCCGCTTTTTATTTAACTTTCATACATATTTAGGATTTCGATTTGTTGACGTAGTGCCCTTTGACTCTTGTTCCATCCTTGCGAGTGTAGCCGGCACGCCAGTAGCGTTCTGTAGAACCCGCTTGAGGACGTTTGTTGGTATCGGTCTTACTGTACTTGTTGCTCTTGGGGCGAGACTTATCTTTCTTATTGACCGAAGCACGCTCATTCTTCCAGGCGCGACCACTGGGACGGTTTGTATTTTTTGCCATCATAGTAAACTCCTTTCAAAATCTGACGTTCAAAGCTACTAGTCAAAGATGTTCTTGATCTTGTCGATCAATGTCGGTCTCTTGACGTAGTGGCCTTTGACCTTGGTTCCATCTTTTCGGGTATATCCCGCTCGCCAGTATTGTTCGGAGCTGCCCGCCTTGGTACGCTTGCTCTTATCAGAGGAGCTATATTTGTTGCTTTTCGGACGTGACTTATTTTTGTTGCTGACGGAAGCACGCTCATTCTTCCAGGCGCGACCACTTGAACGGTTTGTATTCTTTGCCATAACAATAAACTCCTTTCTCGTGTCTGATTACACTTTAGCATAGATACGCGAACTCCGCCCTCCGTTATTGCCCCCGTTCCCTATTAGGAAAATCCCCCAATCACATTTTATTAAGTGTCTTTCATAGTATTACAGTCTCAATTGCAGAATCGCATCCATCAGTTTTCCCAGCGATCCATGCCGCCTGAAGAATGCCTCGCGTTGTTCCTTCATAACGGAAAAACGGAAAGGGGAATGCGCCTCTAGCGCGTGCAAATAAGATTGACTGTAATACCGATCCATGCGACCGATCGCATCGATGAGAAATAGATCCGCGCCGCGCCGGATCAACTCCCGGACCGACTCGTCACAATCGAAGCAGTCCAACCCCTTCAATACACTGCGACCGAAGCGAAAGGTGCGGTTGGCAAGCGCGTCGAGAGTCCAGTGGCCGGCTGGCTGGGAATAGATCGTGAGGCGGCCCGCCTGGCTGTCGGTTTCGACATCCTCCATATCGTCCAAAAGTTGCGCGAAGATGCCGTGACCGTAGGTATACCTGCGCTGCGCCTCGTTGAGGGAGCCACTGACCAGATACCCGTCGGCGAGCACGGACGTCCCACCTTTATGAAAGCTGAGTCCGAGCACGTCCACCTCACCGGGCGCGGCCGCGCGGCGCAGGAGGTTCAGGCTTTCGCTCTGCGCGTGATGAATATCCAACAGGCTTTCAAACACGGCAGGAGAGTTAGAACGTGAATATTGCTTCTCGATCATCGCCACCAGATCGAAGATCATTCGTTCGTGCCCATTGGCCGGAGCAATCGCGTCACCAGCCAGCCGGTGGCGGAAGCGCTCATTGAAAGACACTTTCGTCGCGACGGTGATATCCGTATCATCCAGATAGTTGTCCGTATAAGGATAAAGCAAGCTATAGGCAAGAATGGAAGGCGTGAGCTGCACAGGCATGCCCAGCAGCCACTGCAGACCATGCGCCGTCCAGGCATTGCGCCCGGCCTGATAAATATCCTCTCCACTTAACCCGGGATCGAACGCGCGAGCCGCGCGCACAAATTCTTCCGACACATCGGAAAACGCCTGTGAAGGGAGAAGATCCAGCTGCTCAGGAGTAAAACCGAGAGCTTCCTCGGCGAGACACCTGAACGACGCGCCGAGGCGCGCCTGGGCTGCCTGGGCATCTTCCCGGCTGCGCGGCGGATTAGAAAACATTTGATCCACCTGCTCCAAAAAGTGGAGCAAGGCTTTTTCGTTTTGCGTTTGCGCCTCCGGTGTGAACAGTGGCCCCAGGTCAGGCAAGCGGGCATCGCCAGTATCTGATTCCCACCATAGGTCGATAAAGTGCTGGTTGAGCTCCCGAACGGTTGCAAACATGATCATCTCCAAACATATACATGTGTGATCCGCCAGCGCTGGTCAACAAGTAGCTGGCGCTGGCTGGGTGATGGCGGAACGCCAATACATTAACTACGTGAAAATCAAAGGAAGGTTTTGCCGGGGCAGTGACTGGAAGCGGATCATTGCGGGGTCTTGCCTGGTCTCTCCATCAGACGGTGCCGGAGAAGATCTCAGAGAGGCATTTCGCGCGGTCTTTGCGGTGAGAAAATGCTTCGCCGATTCCTCGCAACACCTGCATGGCTTGCAGAATTATAATTATAGGATGCGTTTCCGACGTTTCGTCAGCTGGTTCCTTCTCGTCGTGTTCGGAATGGCAGCACCGTGGTATCGTCCACGGGCCGTCCAGGCAGACGAGATCAATGTTGCCCCCCCAAACCAGACCAGCGCCTATGAATTGATTCTTGCGATGAACACCTTGCGTGTGTCGTATGGACTTCCGGCTCTCATCGAGGACCCCATTGTAAATGCAGTTGCCCAATCGACCGCAGCGACGATGGCGGCCAACAATATGTCCTGGCACATTGGCGATGTGCGCGGTCGCCTGGCTGCTGCCGGCTATGGCGGTGGCGCTACCGTATGGGCAACGGAAAACTTTGCCGTGAGCGGCGGAGGCTGGGGCATCGATGAAATCATGGCGGCCTGGGCAGACCCCGATCACATGCGCCCGGCGGTCGAGCCGTCCTACTGCAATGTGGGAGCAGGTATGGCGCAGGCAGCCAATGGAAGGATCTACTACGTGCTGCAGGCTGCGTATGTTGCCGGGCAGGCGTGCGGTAGTTCGTCACCATCCTCCCCGGGAGGCGCGTCTCAGCCGGGTGCTGTTCCCAATGCTGTTCCGGGAGTCTCTCAATTGATCATCCCGGTCAAGATTGCCACACCCGATGCCGAAGGCAAGACCTTCCATGAAGTGCAGGCCGGGCAATCTTTCTGGTCGATCGCTATTGCTTATCAGATCACCATCCGCGATCTGGAAGTCTGGAACAACCTGTCCCGCGACATACCGTTGAAAGCCGGGCAGCGTTTATTCATCCCAAATGAGAATACGGCCGGCTACGCCACGCCGACCCCCTTTGGCATGTTCGTGCCCGCAGCTCCGGATGCCGATGGCAAGATCGTCCATGAAGTGCAGGCATACCAGGCGTTGATCACCATTTCAGAAGCTTATAAAGTCCCCATGGATCGGATCTTGGCGTTGAATGGATGGCAGGAAGATTGGCCTCTGCAGATTGGACAGAAACTTGTGATCGATCCGGGACACGTCACCCCCAGCCCGACGTTGAGCAACATCCAGAAGCTGACCCCGGAGGTAGACGGCAACTATTACCATACCGTCGGGAGCGGCGAAACGCTCTCGTGGATTGCAGGCTGGTATGGCATCCCCCTCGCGGACCTGATGGCCTGGAACGGGCTGAACAACGCCTCCGTCATTCGCCCGGAACAAAAAATAATCCTGCGCGTGACACCGCCTGCGACGGAGACCGCTACGCAAACTCCTAGTCCAATAGTGACGCCCTCTCCAAGTCCATCAATCACACTCTCACCAACGGGAACCCCACTTGCCCCTGCTCCAGAACCCACGCGCAGCTCTGGCCTGGGTCTTGTTTTTGTTGTGGCGATGATTGGGATTGGAGGATTGCTTTGGTGGAGATTCTCACACAAGGGCAGGAACGAAACTCCGGGGTGAAAAGGGTCAGTCACCTGTGGAATCCCCAATAACATTTACCGGCTCTGCCACACGCTTCAGCGTAGCAACCACAGGCTGGAGAAGATCAACAGGACGATGATGATGGATTCAAAGGCTAAGGGGCTCACGCGAGTGAGCGTCACCCGAGCGACCAGGATCCCGACAGGGATAAAAGGGAATACCCACCACAGCGAGAACAGCAATGACAGATCCAGAACACCTGTATATAGAAAACCCGGCATTTTGATGAGGTTAAGCAACGCGAAATAGATCGCCGACGTGGCAATAAATGGTCGCGCCGTTAGCTTTTGCAGTAACAAATACGAGCTAAATGCCGGGCCGCCGTTATTGAACATGCCCGAGGCAATCCCCGACAGGAAGCCTGCCGCCGGTGCATGCCAGGGTCTTGGTCTATAGCGCATCGCCCGGATCCGGTCGCTGACAAACCGGTACGCCACCAGCACCAAGACAAAGACTCCCAGCACGATCCGCAAGCCATCCGGCGGCAGCCACGAAAGCAGGAATGTACCGACTAATGCTCCTATGATCCCGGGCGGCAACATGCGCCTCACCAGACCGGGATCCCATTCTTTCCAATACATGTACACCGCAAACGCGTCGCCGACCATCAACATCGGCAAGAGCACCCCGACGGCCAAAGTCACTGGTAACACGAACGCGAGAAGCGGGGTGAGCAACGCCCCCAACCCTCCAAAGCCACCTTTTGCCAGGCCGATCATAAAACCGAGGATCGCGATGACGAAGGCTACGTACACGGTATTTTGCTCTGCTACTGGCATGCTGGCTCATAACGCTTCTAAAGGTGGGCGGTTGCCGAATGTGACCGGTGCAGCGTCGCCGGGAGCTGCCCACCTCACGGCATTCGTAATTACCTGTAAGACTTCCCTTTGATAGTATGTCGGATATGCCTCATGGCCCGGACGGAAGTAAAAAATTCTTCCCAGCCCGCGTTGATAACAACAGCCGCTGCGGAACACCTCCCCGCCCTGAAACCAGCTGAGGAGCACCAACGTATCGGGCGCGGGGATGTCAAACCGTTCGCCATACATCTCTTCGCGTGGGATCTCAAAGTATGGACCCAGTCCGGCAGCAATCGGGTGGCCGGGTTCCACCACCCAGATCCGTTCACGCTCACCCTGAGGGGCCTCACGCCAGATGAGATTGCACGTGGTACCCATCAGGCGTTGGAAGATTTTTGAGAAATGGGCGGAGTGCAAAACGATCAACCCCATTCCATTCAGCACCCGTTTTTGAACACGCATCACGATTTCATCGCTTACCTCGCCATGCGCCATGTGTCCCCACCAGGTCAACACCTCGGTGTCGGCCAGCACAGCATCCGTGAGACCATGTTCGGGCTCATCCAATGTTGCCACGTGTACCGTCATCCCCTCCGAGCGCAAATGATCAGCGATCGGTGTGTGCAGGCCGTCGGGATACACTTGACGAGCTTCTTTGTGCACCTTTTCGTGTCGAAATTCATTCCAGATCGTAACTTTGAGAGTCATAGGTTTATTCACACCTCACTGGTATTCTACTGTTTGCCACGCTCAGGCGAATCGCATCTCTCACACCCGTGTCAATGGCACAGGGATGGAACTGGAAGGCTTGCGGCCCGTATATTGTACAGCCAGAGTCTCGCTCTTCATCCCTGGTAGAGCCATTCTAGAACTTTATCACTGCCGGTGATTGTCCGAGGTTATAATTCCCTCTACAGTCAGCAAAGCAGTATGCACCGCAAGTCTTGTGAGTTTAAGCGTTTAGCACGTATTAGAGGTACATTTATGGAACTGGATCACAAGGCGCAGGGGAAAATTGACGCAGAAAAATCAAATACAGAAAATCATTCCTCTCATTCCGACTCTCATCTAAACACGAAACATCAGCAGATCATCAACCAACATCTCCCGATTGGCATCGTTGAATCTTCCTTAGATGGTAAATACCTCGATGTGAACGAAGATTTCTGCCGCATACTGGGCTATGAGAGGGAGGAGCTGCTTCAGCGCGGCATCAAAGACGTAACGCAGGAAGATGATTTCCATGTGGACATTAAGTTACACGGTCAGCTGGTTGCGGGTGCGATCCCCCATTACAAGATCGAAAAACGCTTTGTGCGCAAAGACGGCCAAACCATCTGGGCGGATCTGACGCGTTGTCCCATACGCGATCAGAGTGGAAACGTACTGTATGTCGTTGGAATCATCCTGGATATCACGGAGCGACACCTCGCCGAAGAGGCACTCCTGCGCGCACGAACGAAAGCCGAGAGAACGGCAGACCGGATGGCTCGTCTGCAAAAAATCACGGCTGCCCTCACCGGGATCGAGACCACATCACAGGTCGCAGAAATGATCCTGGAGCAAGGCACGCAGGCAACGCATGCTGCAGCGGGTATTCTGGTAGAGGCGCTGGAAAATGGCCGGGAAATCAGAACGGTTGCGGCACGCGGGTATCGATCCGCTGCCATCCGTACGGACCCTGTGCCACTCTCCGAACGCACCCCGCTGTCTGATTCGATCCTGACCGAACAGGCGATCTGGCTCGGTTCGCAGGAAGAGTTCGCCGCCCGCTACCCGCAACTGGCAGAGCTGCGAGGCGACTTTGACAAGGAGGCAACCGTTGCACTCCCGCTCGTTGTCGGAACCCGCGTGTTAGGAGGCCTGGCGTTCAGCTTTGTAGAAACACGGGGCTTCGATCAGGAAGAGCGGGAGTTCCTGCTGGCGGTTGCACAACAATGTGCCCAGGCATTAGAGCGAGGCCGCTCCGCGGACGCCCTCCGCGAATCTGAGGAGCGATTCCGTGCCATCCTGAGTCAGGCGACGGCCGGCATCGTTCGCAAAGATACGGAAGGCACCCTACTATTTGTCAATGACGCGTTTTGCAACATGGTCGCTTATAGCTCCGCCGAGCTCGTTTTGGAGGGCAAGACGTGCTGGGATCTCACCCATCCAGACGACGTGGAAGAGAACAAGAGATTATTCGCCCGCATGATCCGAGACGGCATACCCTTTCAAATGGAACGGCGTCTCATTCGAAGCGATGGCTCGATCCTCTGGGCGAATGTCAGCGTTGCGCCGATCATGGACGCCTCGGGCAACCCTGTCTCGGCGGTGGGCGTGGAAGTGGATATCACTGCCCGCAAGAAGGCAGAAGCGTCTCTCCGGCAATTGAACCTTGAGCTGGAAAGCCGGGTTGAAATGCGCACGGCTGAATTGCAGGCAATGAATCAAGCACTGCAGGAAAGCCGCAGGCGATTACAGATCCTTTCCCAGCGGCTGGTCCAGGTACAGGAGGATGAGCGGCGTGCTCTGGCCCGGGAGCTTCATGACCGTGTGGGACAAAGCCTGATTGCTTTGAACCTGAACCTGTCGATCATTCAAGCGGAATTGTCCAAGGGATACACGGAGCAGCTCGGCACGCGGCTGGCGGATTCGATCCAATTGGTGACCCAGGTCATTACGCTGGTGCGTGACGTGATGTCGAATTTGCGCCCCACCATTCTGGATGATTACGGGCTGGAATCGGCTCTGCAGACATACGTCAATGAGTTTCAAACAAGGTACGGCATTCCGGTTCACTTTGAAAAACGGACGCCACCCATCCCGCGGCTCGAGAGCAGTATCGAGATCACCCTCCTGCGAATCAGCCAGGAGGCGCTCACCAACATCGCCCGGCATGCCCAGGCAAGCCAGGCCATCTTATCGCTGCGATTGGATGAAAAGCAAGTCTACCTGACAATTGAGGATAATGGCGTTGGCATTCCTTCCCTGGAGGAAACAAAACGTCCGCGCAGTCATGGATTGAAAATCATGCAGGAACGTGCGGAGGCGTTGGAGGGAACCCTCAAGATGCGATCGACCCCGGGAAACGGGACAAAGATCGAAGTCATGATTCCGCTTCCACCCGGTGAACGACGTACCACTTCTCAGGAGCAATCGCTATGATTACTGTTCTTCTGGCGGACGACCACCGCATGGTCCGCGATGGCTTGCGTTACATCCTAGAGGCGGCGGGGGATATAGAAATTATTGCACTGGCATCCAATGGCAAAGAAGCGGTCGCGCAGGCGCTCGCCAATTGTCCGAATATCGCCATCATCGATATCTCCATGCCCGTGATGGATGGGATCGAAGCAACCAAACAGATCCTTAAGATTTGTCCGCATTCGCGCATCGTCACGCTCTCCATGTACCACACCGCGGAATACGTACAACGCGCCTTGAACGCGGGCGCACACGGGTATGTGCTCAAGGATGCTGCAGGCAATGAGCTCGTAGAAGCGGTCCGCAGCCTGCATGCAGGCAAGCGATACTTGAGCCCGCAGGTCGCCAAATATTATCTATAACACGAACCCGCTCTGCTCGGCGTAGCAGACACTGGAGTGTAACTAACCAGGTGGGTCGCCCCCGACTGGAGCCAGGGCGGTCCGGATTTAAAAGGATCCTGTTCTCACGTCCCCCACACGTTTGAGCGTCGCAATGATCACCCCACTCGGCGAAGTTTTCGAATCCACCAGGGCAAAGGAAACAGGCATCGTACCGTTACCAAACAAGCGTTTTCCTATACCAAGCGTCACGGGAAATATCTTGAGCCAGAATTCATCGACGAGATCATGCTCCAATAAAGTCTGAATGAGCTCCCCGCTGCCGTGCACCTGTAAGTCCAGACCTTCCTGCCCTTTGAGCCTCCTGATTTCATCCACAACGTTACCGCTTAAGAAGACCGATTTCTTCCATTCGTGTGTCTTAAGCGTATTCGAAGCTACATATTTCGTTGCTTTGTTGATGCCAGCTCCTTCCTCCTCGTGATGAGGCCAGTAAGAGGCAAAGATCTCGAACGTCTTTCTTCCTAACAACAGATCAAAGGGTTGGCTCATCTGCTCTGTCATGACATTGCCAAGAAACTCATCAAAGTACGGCACGGTCCAGCCACCATACGTAAAACCACCAGTGGTGTCTTCGGTTGGGCCACCCGGCGCCTGCATGACGCCATCCAGTGTAATAAAAGACAGAACGATAATTTTTCTCATAGAAACGATTCTAACAGGTAACCCTGGCACGCTCCAGCTCGGCGAAGGTCTGTGACCGAGCCGGAACCCGCAGAGGACCGCAGGTCTCCATGCATTGGAAACATGATATCGCGCTAAAGAGACCTTCGGTCTCTGGCTCGGTGGGGTCAGAGACCCTCACCGAGCCAGAGGGTGCTCGCCGAGCTCGCCCCTCCCCCTATTTTCGATGGCAATAAAATAAGATAGAGGCTATAGTACTGGTATCATTTACAGGCAACTGCAATTAGGTATATGCTCAAGATAAGGTACTCAAAGTCACTCGGACAGGTTTGAAAACGCCATGATTCTGTATCGTCCGGTTGGTTTGCAGGAATTAGAGATGATCTACGACAACGGCATGAAGGCCTTCCCTGCGCGCCTGCCTCAACAACCGATCTTTTATCCCGTTCTTCAGCTGGAATATGCCCGTCAGACCGCTTCCGACTGGAATGCCCGGAATGGACAGCTTGCAGGGTATGTGACCCAGTTCAAGGTAGAGGCTGAATACATCCGTCAATTTGAGGAGCACACGGTTGGCGAGTCACAATATCAAGAGCTCTGGATCCCTGCAGAAGAAATCGAAGAATTCAACCGGTATATCATGGGTCACATCAAGGTCGTGGAAGCACACTTTGGAGATGGGTTTCAAGGATTTGTCCCCGAAAAGTTTGGGCTGCAAGGGAAAAACGCCGCCGAGCAGTTCACGGTGCTTGCCAGCACCTATATGTACAAGCGTCTGGATTTTTACCTGGAAATCAAGCGCAACCATAAAGCGGTATTCCTGAATTATCCGTTCTGGCTCACGCATGATTTCAAGAATTCGGGGTTGAAGGGAAAAGTATTACAGGCGATTAAAGAAGCCTGGTTAACATCCTTTCCCCAGATCCCCTTGCCGTTACCGCCTCCGCTGCCGGAAGATACCCCGCCAGAAACGCCAACCCATACGCATGAACAGGATGTGTTCGATGTCGATGAGGAAGACATTACGCCGGTAGAGGAAACAGATTCTTCTTTGTTGGATCCTGTTGAAGACACCACACCCGCAAGGGAGAGCGAGCCGCATTCCTGGGTGACACCTCTTGATGGGGATAACATGCCCTTCGAGCAATCCAACTCGCATGCAGAGGATTTAGCAGACCCTCTTCAAGAGGAAGAAGATACAGCGCCTGTGGAGCAGAACGATCCGGATTCTGAGCTGGGTTCTGCGCATGAAGATGCCCCGCTTATCACGCCAGCACACGGATATTCTGTGGTCGATCCCGTGGATGAGGAGGTCACGCCCCGAAAACCAACCCGTTCACACTTTGTGGGGAGTTCTGTTCGTGAGGGGACTACGCCTCATGAGAAAACAAATCCGCACTATGTGCAGGGAATACAACTGGGCTTAAGCGAGATGTATCCCGAAGCAATCGAGGAATTGTCCAGGGTGATCAAAGAAGATCCAGACGATGTCGTTGCCTATACGAGTCTGGGGGTTGCTTTTTATCGAGTGGGCCAAAATGACCGTGCTCTTGCCTGTTACGAGACCGCTCTCAAGACAGATCCCATCTATGCCGAGGCGCACTATTTTCGGGCCAACGTTCTCTACGACCAGGGAAATGTTCGCGAGGCAATTGCAGGGTATACGATCGCGGTCGGTTTAAAACCGGCACTGATCGATGCCCATCGAAAAACTGTCCCACAGGACAGGCTCACGGATTACAGCAGTTCACCTGCTGAGATACGGCGGATCGCAAAGCCAGCCCATCGAATCCTCGACCTGAACAAATTGATCGAATCCCATCCCAGACAAGCAAACCTGTTCAAGGAACGCGCAGCCGAATATTACCGGCTCCGGAATTATGCACAGGCCATCGCGGACTACAGCTCGGCCCTGGCGATGCAACCCGATGACGCGAGTGCGCTCCACCTGAGAGGCGTAGCCTATGAACAGCTCGGGCAAGTCAACCATGCGCTGGAGGATTACCAGCAGGCCATTGCCGTCGATCCGGAGCTATCGAATTTCTACATCAATCAGGGCGTGACGTTTGGAAAAATGGGAAATTATCGCCAATCCGTTGCTAGCCTGACGGAAAGTATACGGCTTACTCCCGGGAACCCCGATGTCTATTTCAATCGCGGCATCGCGTATCTTCAACTGCGTGAGTTCGAGAGCGCCATTGAGGACTTTTCCAGCGTCATCCAGCTTTCGCCGAGAGATGAGGAAGCCTATTACTGGCGCGGGATCTCTCACGAGGAAACCGGACGCCGGCGTGAGGCAATCGCCGATTACAGGCAGTTTCTCACGATCTCCCAAAATGCACAGGCCAGGGCCGAGATCGAACAAAAGCTGAGCCGGTGGAATGAGGGAAAGCGAAACGGTGTCAGCAACCGGGGTGTCATCCCGGATGATCGGCAGAAAACAAACCCGTCTCAACCCAAGAAATACGCTCCGGATCTTGATTTACATGCGCTGATCGTTGCACTGGGTGAACGGTCCGTGAATTCGACATGGTTTGGCACTGGAGTGAATTGTTACGGAGAAAAAGCAGAGGAGCTGTATGCATTTACCGAGCACAACAGACCGATCTCGGGACGCGGCTTTCGCTCCATCGCCTCTGGCATCCACCAGACAGTGTCAGGTGACTTCCAGGCATTCGATCCGGGTGCAGATTCGCCCTGGATCTTTATCCGCGCCTGGGAGGGAAGCGGTTTCTATATTGAAACGAACGACCTCAGAATCAAGAAACAACTAAAGGCTCATTTTCCATTGACGGAGGAAGTGGAAGGGGCTTCACCTCCCTATGAGAGCTTATTTATTCATAGCTAAGATAGTGAGGATCCCCTCCCTCTAACAAGACTTGTTTGTAAGAGCGAGTGATGGGGAGATTTACAGACTGCTTCCACTTGGTGAAAGGTGCTTCCTGTGCAATCTACAGGGTTGTGAAGGGTGGCAGAGTCCTTTGGTACAATGGAACAAGCCAGCCTTTAAGAATAAACTATGGACAACAAAGATCACATCGTTGAAACGTTCACAGAGCTAGCTCCCAGATATGAGGAAGTGGTGAACGCCGAGCTTAACCGCTTCTGGGGCTGGAGTTATGAGGGGTTTGTCGATCGGCTCATGGAAATGACGCCCCTTTCTCCCGGGGCCAAAATACTGGATCTCGCGACAGGGACGGGCGTGATCCCCATAAAAATGATCGCAGGGGGCCATGACGGCCCGATCCATGGGCTGGATATTACAAGATCCATGCTGGTACGTGCTCAAAAGAAGTTAACGGCTAGAGAGATTCAAGGCAAAGTGCACTTGCTGTGCGCCTCGGCCATGGAAATACCGTATGCAAGTAATTCATTCCGTTTAGTTACTTGCGCGCTAGCCACTCACCACATGGATGTCAGGTGTTTGCTTTCCGAGACGTACCGGATCTTGTCCACCGATGGAATGCTGTCGATTGCAGATGTAGGAGGGTCAGATCTATGGAAATTACCTATTGTGAAATTTTTGCTTCGGATTGCCGCGTTCTTGTATTTTCTGTTTAAAGAAAATACAAACCGGGCCTGGGCGGAAGCACAAGCGGTCTCAAACGTTCGTTCGCCGGACGAGTGGTTTGGGCTGCTGCAGGAGGCTGGTTTTCGGGATATCAAAATCACAAAGCTCAGATCAAAACACCGCTGGATCCCGGAGCCTTTGGTCATGCAAGCTATCAAACATGCTGCAGGAGGTTAGAAATGAATTCACGTCAGCTACTCGAAGAGGGAAGAAGAGATGAGCTTTGGACGAAGCATTGTGGGTTTTTTGCTCTTACACCCGACGAATTCATGGACGTGCAGAAGCGCTTGCTGCTCGAGCAGATTAGCCTGCTGGCAAATTCGCAGATCGGCCAGAAGATTTTTGGGAATCGGGCACCGATCAGCATAAAAGAATTTCGACAAAACGTGCCATTAACCACCTATGCCGACTACGAGGAATACTTTGATGAACAGAGGGAAGATGTATTGCCAGTGAAACCCTTTGTTTGGTCCAGGACCTCAGGGCGCACATCCACGAAAGGCCCTAAGTGGATACCCTACACAAAAACCATGTACGATCGTTTAGGTGACCTGACTGTTGGCGCAATGCTCATGGCTTCCGCATCCTACACGGGCGAAGTAAAGCTTGAGCGCAAAGACAAATTCTTGTTAGCAACTGCCCCCCCTCCGTACGTGTCTGCTTTCGTCAGCCGATCAGCGCAAGAGCAGTTGGACGTAAAGTTTCTCCCTCCGCTCGAGCAGGGTGAACATATGGAATATGCCCAACGTGTAGCCCTGGGGTTCAGGCTCGCCATGAGGGAAGGTATGGATTACTTCATGGGACTGGCAAGCGTACTGGCCCGGATGGGAGAGCAATTTGAACAACAATCCGGCTCCACAAAGTTATCGAAAGAACTCATGGATCCCGCCACTTTATGGAGATTAATAAAGGCAGTCATCATCGCAAAAGTAAATGGACGGAATATCCTTCCTAAGGATATCTGGAAACTCAAAGGTATTATGACCGGTGGCGCCGACACAGTTGTATATGCGAGCAAAATTGAATACTACTGGGGCCGGAAGCCTCTGCAAGGATTTGGATGCACAGAGGGAGGCAACCTTGCCATGCAAGGCTGGAACGGCAAGGGGATGGTCTTTTCACCGGATATCGCGTTCCTCGAGTTCATCCCGCTCGAGGACCATCTGAAGAACAAAGCAGATCCGGCCTTCAAACCAAAGACCGTGCTGTACAACGAACTGGATCTGGGCATTTATGAATTCGTTCTGACGAACTTCCATGGAGGCGCACTTACACGCTATCGCATCGGTGATCTATTCGAGGTCATTGCACTGCGTGATGAAGAACTTGGTTCACCTCTACCCCAGCTAAGATTTTATTCGCGAGCCAATGATGTAATCGATCTGGGAAACCTGGTGCGGTTGACAGAAAAAGACATCTGGAAAGCTATTGAAGCCACACAGGTAAGATATCAGGACTGGACTGCGCGGAAGGAATTCCATGGTGATCAGGTTGTTTTGCATATCTATCTGGAGCCAAAACATTTTAACAGCATTGCGGCTCCAGAAATGGAGCAAAAGCTCGCGATAGAATTGTCAAAAATTTCGTCTGAGTTCGAAGGTCTCAACGACATCCTGGGGTACAACCCTGTTCGAGTTTCACTCCTGTTGCCAGGCTCTTTCGATAGGTATATAAAACAAAAGCAACTGGAGGGGGCCGACCTTGCACACTTGAAGCCCCCGCATATGCAGCCATTTGATCAGATCATAAAGCGACTATTAGAGCTTGAGGACAGTGTAGCCAGTACTCCATGAGCATTGATCGTGCATTAACGTACTTACCCCCGATTCTCGGTGCTATCATATACGGGGTACTCGAATTAATCGTAGCACTTTCCAAACCGAAGACGCGTCTCAAAACGATCTTCCAACTTTATTTGTTGGCCATGTTCCTTTGGTCCGTCAGTGCTTTTATGACATTGAGCGGATCGGGCGATGTATTAACCTGGTTCCGGATCATGACGATCGCGCCCATCACGATGACAATCGCCTTTTTTTATTTTGTCCAAACCCTGTTTGGGTTACGTCAAAAGTGGGCGACGCTAGTTCTGCTTTATGGCATTGTCCTGATCCCACTGTCTCTATTTACTCCTTATTTGATTAGGGATGCGGCATTCGATGGTGGAACACTGCATTACGAATTTGGTCCGCTATTATTCCTTGCGGCCGTGCCAGGATACAGCCTGAATTTCCTTAGTCTGGGACAGCTGGCCAATGGATACTCCCTAAGCAGTGATATCAACCAACGGAATCGGTTTCGATATTTGATTCTGGCCCTGTCCATCACTATACTGGCCACTTTGATTAACTTCACGGAATGGGGAAAATATCCGATCGACATCGCCGCCAACACGCTGACAGCAATGCTGATTGCCTATGCAATTCTTCGTCATAAGCTGCTGGATATTCAAATTGTGATCCGCCTGGGAATACTGTATTCAGTTACCACGACGATTCTGGGACTGATTTATTTTCTTGCCATTACCCTTACACTGAACTTCGTGCAATCCTTTTCCGGAGAAAGGATTTTTCTCTTATCCGTTATTGTTGCCATCCTTACGGCTGTAATCATCTCACCTCTGCGAGAAGCTGCTCAGTCATGGGTCGATCGCCTGTTTTATCGAGAACGATACAACGCAGGTTTGATGCTGCAAAGACTGAGCCAGACAACCGCATCTCTGCTAGACCTGGGTGAAATCACGAAAGTCGTCTTGTCGGACGTCGCCAGAACATTGCACATCAATCACGTGGCTATGTTCATCAAACACGGCTCTGATAACAGTTTTCATTTGCTTGCAGAAAAGGGTACACCAGAACTTCCTGCTCCTATCTTTAGTTTTGATCACCCGATCATCAAATGGATGTCGCTGCAGAATCGCATCCTTTCCAGGAATGCCCTCGACATCAGTCCGATTTTCCGCTCTCTGTGGAAAGGTGAGATGGACTATCTCAATCAATTTTCAGCAGAGTTATTTATTCCTCTTACTACGAAGGGGAAACTGGTCGGCTTTATCATTGCGGGTGCAAAGCGCTCCACAGAGTCCTACACGCATGATGAGGAAGTAATTCTCTCCACGTTAGCAAATCAGACCGCCGTCGTGATAGAGAATGCCCGGCTGTATGAGGACCTGGAAGCGACGTTCGTCCAGACTGTGGTCACGCTGGCAAATGCCATTGACATGCGCGACACATATACGAGTGATCACAGCCAGCGTATTGCGGAATGGGCGGCAGAAATTGCGCGGGCCCTTGGCTGCGATCGGCAAGACGTTCAAGCCATTTACTGGGGTGGTCTGTTACATGATGTGGGTAAGATTGCGATACCAGACTCGATCCTGAGAAAACCGGGACCCCTGGATGAACATGAATGGGAGATTATTCGGAAGCACACCATATTGGGCGCCGCATTGGTCTCTCCCATTAAGAAACTGGCAAATGTCGCTCCCATTATTGAATATAGCCATGAGAGGTTTGACGGTTCCGGGTATCCTTATGGTCTAAAAGGAGAGGAGATCCCCCTGGGCGCCCGGATTATCGGCATCGTCGATTCTTATTCAGCCATGCGGGATGAACGTTCTTACAAGGAACCGATCAGCCATGACGAGGCCATTGCGGAACTTAAAAGGAATTCAGGTACTCTTTTTGATCCCCAACTCCTGGCTATCTTTCTGCGTGTTATAGAGGAAGGCAGGTAGTAATGCTGCCTAAGAAGATCCTCGTGGCAACTTTCATAGATGTAAATAGTTTGCTCTGCTAACCTGTAACCACTTTTCCGGGGTATCGTCCTGTCATGAAGAGCGCAGCCTTTCACGCCGCAATTTCAGCAGGAGAAAAACAATGTTAGACAACACGTCCCCCATCGATGGCTTAGTTGCTGGAATAAAAGAAGCCTCCGGACTGCTTTCAAAACTCCTCTCACGAAAATTCGCCCTTGTAGTATTCGTTGTCATTCTTGTCGTGATGATTTCAACACTGGTGCTTAGCTAAGTTCTCGATTCAGTATAAATTGGTTGCCACCCATACGTTTGGCCTGATACAAAGCCTCGTCCGCTTGTTTGAGCATATCGTCAAAATTACCCATCGTGCTGTGAAACACGGCAATCCCCATGCTAAACAAAGGCCTTATCTTTAGGCTTTCAATGTCCAGCGTGGTCTGAGCGAATGTTTTATAGATCCGGCGAGCCCAGGCTTCGCTTTGCTGTCGGTCCGCTTTTGGAAATAAGAAGACGAATTCATCGCCTCCGTATCGCGCGCAGATGTCAGAATTACGGACACAGACTCTGAACACGCTCGGCAACGCCCGCAGCACTTCGTCGCCCATGTGATGTCCCCAGGTATCATTAATTTCCTTGAAATTATCAAGATCCAGGATGGCGATAGAAAACGTCTCGCCATACCGCTGCGCTCGCCGGAACTCCTTATCAATATATTGCATAAAGTATCTGCGGTTATACACCTGTGTAAGATCGTCGGTGTAAGACAAAATCTGCAATCGTTGCTCGGCCTCATCCAGTTGGAGAAGAAGCCGAAGCATTTGTACCGACATCAGGGGCGCGATAATCAGTGGTGCAACGATTGCAATCGCCAGGTCCTCCCTGCCGGGTATGCCTCCCAGCACCGCACGTACGCCCCAGGTAATTCCCAGTGAAAGCACAATGGAAATGAGGGTCAGTCCAAGCGTAACAATGGTTATGCCATAACGTTTCAAAACGGTTCGAAACATATTACCTGTCCATGTTGTAATCTGTATTGAAGGTCTGCTCCCATGAAGATACTCTGATTCAAAGGAGGACGATAAGTATAAATAAAAGATCCTGCACTGCATTGCCGGTCATAATGACTACACGAGTCGAGAAATTCAGAAAGGATTTTTAGATGCCCTCGTTGCATATGTAAAGTGCGGTCACTGCGGTTTCCATTCGAAGCGTGAAAGTAGAAGCCACCCTACTCTTTCTAATTTATCATAGTTAGCCAGGGTCTAATTGCCCTAAGATGCAGAATGGCCTTACAGCTATTCGACAGCTTGCAAAAATGGAAAGTCATCGGGCGCGGCAAGTGTATGTATCAGGGAAAACCCTCACCGAGCAAGAAAAACCAATAAGCTAATGTCGTGGGGAGGGGGGTGACCGACCAACCACAAAAAAATATCGGGGGGCGAAGGTGCCCCAGATCTGGTAGCTCAGACCCGCGGTGGGGGGCGAGAGGTTCTGGCAGCCAGCCGCGGGGCGCGGCCCATTGTG
>DATHTL010000193.1:0-14148 GCA_035463255.1 Anaerolineales bacterium
ACCCCAAAGAACAGGCGGAAGCGGGCGTTGTGCTTGGTTGCTTCTGTAACTTCATAGATGGATTTCAGAGCATATTCATAGGGCGTGCCCGTTAAGACATCTCGATAATCCCCGTAAAAACGGACCCTGACATTCAATCGCTCAAAAAACTCACGATAGTTTTTATCGGTGGCAGTACGTACCAGGCCATCGATGCCGACTCGTTGTGTGTACTCGTCGCCGCGCCGCATGAGTTCGCGCCCAAAGACGGGGGCAAGGATGATCTCAATGCCATGCTCGAACAGCATTGTGCATAATTCGATATGGTTCTTGATCGACAGATCCATGTAGGACTCGAAGAAATCACTACCGATCATATCGGCGTGTTCGAGCATGAACCAGCGCCGCGTCCCGTTGACGGGGAACACGCAAACCTTTTGCCCGTTGGCTCCTACAAGTGCGGCGATCTCTTCAGTGGGAAGTTGCAGAAATTGCTCAAAGGGGATCATGGCATCCTTAAAAGGCGCGGCAGAAATTGGAGGGCAGAATACGCGTCATTCGCCTGGCCCGTCAGGAATCGATAAATAAATTTTTTTCCTGATCAGGGGACAGGAAACTCAAGAGAATACAACAAGTTCTGAATTGAGTTTATTCCTGATTTGCAATCTTCTTCATCAGGCGCGACGTGATGCCTGCCATCGTGACCATAGCATGATTGGTGTCTTCCAGATGGAACCCGAGCCGGCGTTTCACATCGTACGCGCCGCTTCCAAATCGCACGAGGCGTACTTTATGTTCAAACGCTTCCTGCAGCGCAGTGTATAACAACAGAAAATAACCACCGGGGACATCGTCTTCCAGACCGAGAGCCGTGGCGAGCTGGAACTTGTTATCGCGCACGACCGCGCCGCAGCCCACCAGCTCGCCCTCCTTGTGAAGCTCAAGCCAGGTTCCATCGATCATGGAGAAATTCTCAAGCAGGCCGCGCATCCACGGGTTGGGCGCGGAGCCATGCCAGATCGAAACGTTTCGAACCAACTTGAGGGCCCTGTCCACATCGGAAATAGTTCGGTGCTTGCTCAGAACTAGCCCGTTCTTTTCTGCCTCACGCAGGCTGCGTTTGTAATGCTGGCGGTCATGTTTATTTCCGGCTTCGAGATAGGCTTCGAAGCTTTCCCATTCCATGGGCATGTACGTCCCGGGCTCTGAGACGGTGATCGGCTCAAACCCGGCCGGCCAGCCTGTATAGCGCAGTTGTTCTGTGAGCAGATAATCAAAAAGCAGGAAGGAACAGCGTTGTTGCTGAAATTGCTCGAGGGCGGCCTGCGCGAGGACGGTTAACGTCTCATCACGCTGCGGCTCACCCGGTAACAACAGAGCCGATGTATCGGCGAGCGGCGAGCGGCAGATCAGCAGGGGACGGTGCTTGAATACAGAGGCCATGAAGCGCCGGGCAACCTCAGGCAGAGGCAAGGGCTCGTTATGCACTTTGAAAAGAGCCGCGCCCGCCACCGGCGTACCGTTATCCCAGGCGATCAGGTAGGTTGGCGGGCAGTCCGCCATGGCGCGTTCGCCAAACCGGTACCAGTTGTGGCTCTGGAAGCCCCGGCCCGCTACAATACGATTCCAGACGTCGGGTTCAATTTCGTTGATACTGTTATAGACCTGCACGTTTAATTTATCCATGCTTACTCCTGTGCGCTTCCATTTTACATGAGCAGACGGGAAACGAACGTTTCAAAAGTGTAAACTTATCGATTTGTACAATAGTATGGAGGACCCACTATGCAAAATTATACCTTTCGTCTCAGGTCTGGGCAGGACCTTTTTGACTCAATTGAAGCTTTTATCCATGAAAACCAAGCAGAAGCGGGCTGCATTTTGAGCGGTGTGGGCAGCCTGGCACACGCCCGTTTGCGGCTGGCAAACCGGGATGTTTATTCTGAGTATAAGAGCTATTTTGAGATCGTCTCCCTGACGGGCACCCTCTCGATTCATGGTTCCCACCTGCATATTTCGATTTCAGACGGAGAGGGAAAAACGATGGGTGGGCACCTTGGCACCGGCTGTAAGATATACACTACAGCAGAGATCGTGATCGCGGTTTTTGATGACACGATTTATCGACGTGAGTTCGCTGAAGACTCCGGATATGATGAGTTGGTGGTTTATAAGAAATAACCCCGGCGGGTGGGCAGTTGCCCACACTTACGGGGTTAGATTATCCTTTCAACTCCGCCAGGAATTCCTCCTGGTTTCGAACTGTCTTGCGCAGTCCCAATCGTTTTCCAAGCCGCGTCAGTTGCGGAGGCTCCACGTATGTGGTCGCCAGAATTTCCTCCTGCCCGAGCACGTCGTTTGCCTTGCCATCCAGCAGAATCTGCCCCTGTGACATGGCGATAACCCGCTCGAAGTTCTCGGCGCAAAAATCGATATCATGCGTGATCGTGATGACGGTCTTGCCGCGCTTGCGTAGCTCGGCAATGACGTTCGCAATCCGGGCCACATTCGCGGCATCCTGACCTGTGGTAGGTTCATCGAAAACAACAATATCCGTATCCATCGAAATAATGGATGCAATCGCCACCATCTTGCGCCAGGTGGCAGACAGGTCATAGGGATTGGTTTCTGTTGTATCGGAGAGCTCTGTCAATGCCAGCGCGTCCTGAACCAGCGCCTCAACGCGTTCGTCGTCAAATCCGAGATTGCGCGGCCCAAAGCCCACCTCGACGCCTACATTCTTTGAAAACAATTGTTCATCGGGATTCTGAAAAACATAACCCACCTGGCTTGCCAACTTCGCAACTGAGTGTTTGGTGGTATCCCAATCTCCGATCAAGATCTGGCCGTGGGTGGGCTGCAACAAACCATTCAGGTGCTTAGCGAGAGTCGTTTTGCCCGCGCCATTCTGGCCGACGATCGCGACCTGCTCACCCGATTCAATGCTCAACGATATGCCGCGCAGCGCTTCCAGGCCGGAGGGATAGGTAAAATGCAGATTTTTGATGTCGATCTTCATTTTGCCTTTACCCCTGATCCTTTTCCCATTCGAAGAGAACGACTGAACCCTTCGACGGCTTCATCCAATGTAATTGGCAACCTATCGTTTTCCCATAAACCTGCTTCTTGTGCCTTGCGTGCCACGGATGTGTAGCGTGAAACGCCGAAGCCGTATTCCGGCAGCAAAGGCGAGGTCAACACGTTTGCTGGAGCGCCATCGAGCAGGATTTGCCCATCTTTCAGGGCGATCACACGGTCGGCAAATTGTGCGATCCATTCCATTTTATGCTCCACCAGGATCACCGTCATGCCGCGTTCCGCCATTTTGTGGATCACCGCGAAGACTTCGCGCGTGCCGATCGGGTCCATCTGTGATGTGGGCTCGTCGAGCACGAGGACCTTCGGTTGCATCACCAGAATGGACGTGAGCGCGACGCGCTGTTGCTGCCCCCCGGATAATGAATAGGGAGAGCGATCCGCCAGGTCACTGATGCCGGTCAGTTTCATTGCATCTCCGACGCGCATCTTCATCTCATCGCGCGGGATACCGATATTTTCCAGTCCAAAAGCCAGCTCTTCGAAGACCGTGTACTTCGCGCCGCTGATCTGGTTGAACGGATTTTGAAACGCCAGCCCCACGTTCAACACCCATTCACTCAGCGTCGAGTTGTGTGACTCGATCCCCGCAACTTCTACCGTGCCAGTGAGCTCGCCCTTGAAAAAATGAGGCACAAAGCCAGCCAGGGTGTAACACAGCGTCGATTTCCCCGCGCCGTTGGGACCCACGATGGCAACAAATTCACCTTCTTCCACCTGCAGGTTGATTTCTTGCAACGCCGGTGAGTGGGTGAGTGGATATTTGTACGTGACGTTTTGCAGGTTTACGATAGCCATAGTCTGAGGGCAATAGTGATGACGACCAGCGCAATCAAGATCCAGCGAAGAGCTCTGTCGAAACCCGTATCCGGAATATCATGCAGGGAAGTTTTTAGGCGTGTGGAGGTAAACCCGCGGGCTTCGATGGCAATGGCGCGTTCCTCTACTTCCACGAGCGAGCCAAAGACAAGCGGACCCACGAGGGGAACAATAGCGCCCACTCTCCGCAAGAAGCTGCTCTGTGTATCCAGGCCGCGTGAGCGCTGGGCTGAGATAATCGTCTGCGCCTTGGCTTGCATTTGAGGAATGATCTGAAGAGAGGAAATAACCACATAAGCAAACTGACCGGGCAGTCCGCGCCGTGTCAGGTCAGACATCAATTCGCTGGGATGTGTGGTGAGCAAGAGAAGGGTAAATGAAGAGACCATCACGATAATCCGCGTGGCGTTTCGAAACGCCAGTCGCGCAGAAAGCTCGGTGATCTCCAGCCCAAATATTTCGAAGATGACCCTTGATTCGCCGGGCAGGAATAGCGCCTGCATAATGAACAAGATCGTGACGGTTGGCAATATGATCTTGAGCAAGAAGCTCCAGTATTCGCGTGCCACCCTGGCAATGATGGTGAGGGGAATAATCACAAAGAGAAACAGGAACTGCGGCGTCCAATACCACGGGCTGAAGAATGCAATGAACACAATAGAGAACGCCATGACTACCTTGGTCAATGGATTCAGCCAGTGAATAGGGCTATCGCGTCGTACGAAAAAAGATAAGCGCTCGTGCATCAATAAAGCCTGCTGTATACGACTCAGGAATGAGCAGCATTATAAGATAAAAAAGCCAGACAGAAATGTCTGGCTTTTCAAATTCGCTTAAATCAAGGTTATGCAGCGCCTGTGAGGCTGCGTAACAGGAAGATCGCGAACAAGATGAGCAGGACTACCACCACGATCGCGATAATCAATTCATTGCGGCTGATCTTTTCATCAGTTTCCACGTTCTCAGGGCGCGGGAAGCGGGCAATGAAACGCTTGGACAGTCCCTGGATGATGGCAAATGCCAGCAGGGCAGTGGTGATCTTATCCACCGGCTCCGTGAGAAAACTGGAGGCAAACACGGCTTGAACCATACCCCTGCCAGATTCTACGAGGAACGCCGTGATCATGCCCGTTCCACCGGCTGTAATGCCGCCATAGACAAGCAATGAGATCGGCACGGAGGATATGGCAGCAGCCAGTGCGATAATGAACCCCGTGACAACAACCTTCCACCAGCTTTTGAACAGACCATAATTGGCGCAGATACCAGACACCAGACCGATGATCGCAGCCACCGGCCACCATGGCAGAAAGTCCGGGTTGATCGTCAGCCCCAGGATGGTGTTTGCGAGCGCCCCGGTGAGAGCGCCTGCCCACGGGCCGCAAATGACACCGACCAACACCGTGCCGATGGAGTCCAGATAGACTGGCAATCGCAGCGTGGCGACGATCTGCCCGACAGCCATGTTAATCGCAATGGCGACCGGCATCAGCACCCATGTCATGGTATTGAAGTCTCTTCCAATATTTAGCCAGGATCTGCTCTTCTGGCTTTGCATGGCTGTTTCTCGCATGGTGACCTCCGTAAAATTATATTTTGGCCACAGGAGCAGGCGATGTGGCTCCTGCAGCTTCCCTTGTGAATTGTAACCCTGAACGCTCGCTAGCGTTTCGGAGCACAGGCCAGGCTCTCAATACGTGCGATGAACAGGTCTATGAAATTACGTGCACGCACGCCCATGGCCACTCTCATATTGGCGGGCTTTTTACCATAGTTATAGAAATCGGCAACAGTCTTGCCCATAGAAATCCCGCCTGAGAGGTCCACATCCACAGGCAGTTCTTGATACGCACAAAGCTCAGGCGCGAAGGTTAACGCCAGCGCCAGCGGGTCATTGATCACACATCCATTGATCTTCTGGTACTCGTCATGGAATTCCATGTAGAAGCGGGTGGCGTCGGCAACAAACTGAGTAATTGGTGACTCCGTTTTCAGCAGCCGATTCACATCATCGGGAGTCAGAATACATTGGTATGTCACGTCCAGGGGCACCAGGGTGGTGGGGATGCCCGCGTGATAGACAATTTGCGCGGCGTGGGGATCGACATAGGTGTTGAACTCTGCCAATGCGGTGGTATTGCCCTCAGAGCGGATCGCTCCACCCATGACGATCAGCTCCTTTAGCGCGTGAACAATGCGCGGTTCCTGCCGGATCGCCAGGGCAATATTCGTCAGCGGGCCGATCGCTACAAGGGTGATCTTCCCCGGCGAAGCGAGGATCTTTTCGATCAGGAAATCGACTCCATGCTGACCGATGGGCATGGCGCGCGGTTCTGGAAGGTTCGCGTACCCCAGGCCTGTCGCTCCGTGCGTCTCCGGCGCAAGCAGGGATGGCTGCACGAGGGGTAATTTACAGCCCACAGCGACAGGAACATGGCTGGCATTCGCCAATTCCAACACCGCGAGCGCGTTCCTCGTAGCTTGCTCCAGAGAACAGTTCCCGTGCACGATGCTCAGGCCTTCCACTGCCAGCTCCGGTGACGCCAGCGCAAACAGGATGGCAAGTGCATCATCAATGCCGGGATCGGTATCAAAGAGAATTCGTTTTGGCATGTTTGATGTGAGAATTATGTACGGCGATATTATGGTGTCGCCGTACATTCATAGAGAAATTGTTTAAGCAGGAATTGTTCGACTCAGGTCTTCCATTCGCTGCAAAAACAATTCGATAAAATCATCTCCCCGCACATTCATAGCAACCTTCATATTCGCCGGTTTCCTGGTCAGCTTTTGGATGTCGGCAAATGTTTTGCCCATGGATACGCCGCCTGAGATATCAATATCCACATAGTGCTCTTTTAGCGTGAGCAATTCAGGCGCAATGATCGTCGCCAGGGTCAATGGATCGTGTAAGGCGCAGCCCTCATATCCCAGTTCGAAGGAGGCTTGCAGATAGACCTCAAGGGCTTCCTTGATAAAACAGGATATTGGCGAATCGATCTTCATCAAACGGTTCACATGTTCTTGCTTGAGCATGCATTTGTGTGTCACATCCAACGGGATGAGTGTGATCGAAATCCCGGAATGAAAGACAATGTGTGCGGCGTGCGGGTCTACATAAATATTGAACTCCGCGAGCGGCGTGATATTGCCAGCCTCCAGGATCGCGCCACCCATAATGACCAGCTCTTTCACTGCTGTTGCAAACCGGGGTTCCTTGCGGATCGCCATCGCAATGTTCGTCAGCGGGCCGATGGGAAAGATGCTGATCTCATGCGGTTCCGCAAGAGCTCGTTTGATCAGGTAATCCACAGCGTGCGTGGGGACAGGCTGTGCTTTGGGCGCAGGAAGTTTTGAGTTGCCGATCCCGCTTTCGCCATGGACAGCGGCCGAGGCGCGCAACGGTTGAACGAGCGGAAGCAGACTTCCGCTGGCCACCGGGATATGGCTGGCGTGTGCCAACTCTAAAACAGAGAGTGCATTACGCGTGGCTTTTTCGAGCGTTACGTTACCCTGGGTGGTGGTCAGCGCTTCGAGCTTGACTTCAGGTGAGGCAAGTGCTAGCAGAAAAGCCAGTGCATCGTCCACGCCGGGATCGGTGTCAATGATGATTCGTGTGGGGGGCATATTGTTTGTAGGGGCAGGATGCTAAGCGCTCCAGCCCGATAGGGTGACCACTAGGATCACCCTTACGCGATGAATTTTTCGACCTCTACTCTTGTGGGCAGAGAGGGTTGTGCACCAAATTTGGTCGTGGCAAGCGCGCCGCAGGCACATCCGTAACGGACGGCTTCTTCAAGCGATTTGTTTTCGAGAAGTGCCGATGCAAAGCCTCCAATGAACGCGTCGCCGGCGGCCGTGGTGTCAACCACGTCCGCTTTGAATGGCGGAATATGTTTTGTGGTCTGCTGATTGACGATCAAGGCTCCGTTCGCGCCCAGGGTGACGATCACATTCTGGATGCCGCGTTCGAGCAATGTCTTTGCGGCTTTTTCGGCGGAGGCAATATCATTGACAGGTTGATCGGTCAACAGGCTCAGCTCGCTTTCGTTGGGCAGAATGAAATCTGGCAGTGAGAGCAGCTCGTCTGGTAAAGGCCCTGCAGGCGCGGGGTTGAGCAGCACGCGTACTCCACGTTCCCTGGCGCGCCGGGCGGCAGATAAAACCGTCTCGGCGGGAATTTCCAGTTGGAGCAGAAGCAGTTTGTAATCTGAGAAAGCAACGTTATCCAGATCCGAAGGCTTCACCCTTCCATTCCCGCCCGGGGAGAGGACGATACTGTTCTGTCCATTCGCATCCACGACAATAATGGCGGTGCCGGTGGCCGAGTCTGGATCCGTTTGTACGTGAGATGTATCGACGTTATTTTCTTTGAGATTGTTGATCAGGTCAGGACCAAAACTATCATTCCCCACACGTCCAACCATCGCTACCGAGGCACCCTGCCTTGCCGAGGCAACCGCCTGGTTGGCGCCCTTACCACCGGGTATGATTTGAAGGTCTTCTCCGCTAATGGTTTCTCCCGGCTTAGGAAAACGCGGCGACCGCACAACAAGATCTGCATTCAATGAACCAACGACGAGGATATTAGGCATAGGCAGATTTTACCCGATTTGACTTTTGCTTTAGGCATATAATTGCAGCGCTTGGGAGACTTCATGAAAAAAATCTGGCCATTCACGTTCTATTTTTTGTACTTTGCAGCGTTATCTTCATTGATGCCGTTCTTCGTGCTGTTTTATCAGGGACTTGGGTTTAATGGCACGCAGATTGGCTTGCTTACTGGTATTCCTCCTCTGATTACTTTGGTCGCTTCGCCATTCTGGACGGGCGTGGCAGATGCGAAACGCTGGCACAAGCTGGTGATGGGCCTGGGGATTCTTGTTGCCGTTCTGGTAGTCTTTTTGCTGCCATCGTTCAGCGCGTTTGCAGTTGTCTTTCTGATGATCATTCTGTTCAATACGTTTATTTCGCCTGTCTCCTCGCTGGCAGATAGCGGGACCATGACCATGCTGGGAGAGGAACGCGCGAAGTACGGACGGATCCGCCTCGGCGGCACGATCGGCTGGGGCTTATTCGCGCCCATCGCAGGCGCCCTGGTGGAAAATTATGGTTTGAAGATCGGGTTCTGGACGTTCTCAGGGCTGATGCTGATCAATTTTTTTGTCAGCCAGAAGTTGGTGCACAGCTCACATGAGGATGGGACAGCAGCGCCCGGTGGCATGCGCGTATTCCTCACCAGTCGCCGCTGGCTCAGTTTTCTATTTATTTCACTGCTGGGTGGTATTGGCTCATTCTCGGCTGCCTCGTATTTGTTCCCCTATATGGCTGAGTTGGGCGCGAGCGAATCGACCATGGGGCTGGCGCTTACGATTTCCACGTTGACCGAAATGCCCATCTTTTTTCTAGGTCACCGGCTTGTGAAGAAGTTTGGCTCCTACGGTTTGCTCACCCTGACGCTCGCAATGTTTGGTATCCGGGCGTTGCTCTATTCTGCGGTCAGTACCCCTATTATGGTCTTAGTTGTTCAGGCATTTGGAGGCATGATCTTCCCGGCGATGTGGACCGCAGGGGTTTCGTACGCAGATGAAAACGCCCCCGCGGGCTTGAAATCCACCGCGCAGGGACTCTTTGGCGCCATGGCATTCGGAGTCGGTTCGGCGGTCAGTGGTTTCATTGCCGGTCCTTTGCTTGCAGATATCGGTGGGCGCGGTATGTTCCTTGTGATCGGGATCATTATCCTTGTGGGGCTTGTCATCGCGGAGGCAATCCGGCGCTTCTTCCCGGAAAAGAAAGAGCTCTCGCCCGTTATCCCGCTTTCTAGCGACAAATAAGAATGGGGAGCTCTGACTCTCGCAGCATAAAATTGACGGAGCTGCCCACCGTCATCTCTTTGAGGATGGAGCCGCTGTAACCTCCCATGATTACGAGGTCTGCTTCAATCTCTGCGGCGGTGTTCCTCAACGCTTCCGGTGAATATTTTTTGTTGATAAAGGCCGCTTCGATCTCGTTGAACTCGAGATAGTTCTGCGCAAATTCCTGTGCCGAATGGTCTGCCGCGCTTTCCTCCGGCCCGGTAAAGATCGTCAATCGGGTTTGCCACTGTTCGGCAAGGTAGGTGGCCACAAACAACGCTTCTCTGGCTTTGGGGCTGCCATCGAAGGCCAGCAAGGCGCGCCGCATCTGCGTGCTCTTGCTCGTGATCGCAAGGATCGGGCGGGACGCATGCGCGATCAAGTTTCGGATCTGGGAGGTCATCACCTTGATTCCCATGGAGGGAGGATAAGAAATCTTTATCACGATTAAATCTGTGAGCGCAGAGCGTTCGAGAATTTTCTGTGTGGGTTCACCTATTTCAACCGCCAGGACTCCCTTAGCTTCGCGTTCGGCACAGATCTCATGAAAGCGAGCCTGCAGCGCGGTGTGCTCGGAATCTTTCAAGTGCTCACGGGATTCGGCAGTGTGCAGTCCCAGAATGTTTGCATTCTCCCGCTCTGCCACTGTGATCGCCTGCTCGAGCGCGTCCCAACTTTCGGGGATTTTTCCGATGGGGACCAGGATGTCTCTGAAAAGATGTTCGGAATAACGGTTAATCAGCCGCGCTTTGCGCCAGCTTCCGATCTTTGACTCTTCGCTGCTGGCCCGCTTGTTCCGCTTCAGGATTGCCGCTTCTGCCGCGACTTCCGGGCGGATGGTCCAACCCAGCTCTTTTCCTAACTCCTCACGATGTTCCAACATCCACACATATAGGTCGGCGATGGTTCGTTCCGGGAACCAGCGCATCATGCCCCGCTCGCGCACAGCTTCAGCGAAGGGAAGATAAAGATCACGGTGCCAGTTTGCGGCGGCGTCTTGCAGCGAGCATTGCTTCTGACTCGTCTCCTCGATTCGGCAGCGGAGGCTGGAGATCTCATCCAGAAGTTTCTGATAGCCGCCCGGGATGGTGAGCCGGAGGTCAACGTGTTCCTGCGTCTGGCCCAAGCCGGTCTGTTCAAGGAAATCAGCATATTCAGCTTTGACGATTAGCTCGTCGGGTTGGACGTTTGGTGCAAGGGGAATGTCCGTTCGAATTTCAATCACATGCGCTTCAATGGTCTCTTGACCCTCCTGGCGCGCAATAGAGACACGATGGTTTCCATCGATGACAAAATAGACATCGCTGACTTTGTAGACCTCAACCGGCGGCAGCCCCGCGCCGACCGGATTCAGTGCGGCTGCCTTGACATTGGCCCAGCGCTGCTGATCTTCGGCGCGGCGCGGCAAGAAGGTGCGCGTGAAATCTGTGTAGCGTCCCACGCTGCCAACGATCGCGTCTACGGGGATCATTTGATTTCCCTTATCGGAGCGTCCTTGTAGCCGGAGCTTGCTGGCTACCTCTTCATACGAAAGCAGCTCATTCGATTTGCCTGTAATACGCGCCAGCACGCCCTGCAGCTTGGCGCGCAGGTGTGCAGATTGAAAATCCTGAATGGCAAGTTGGTAATCTGGGTTTCTGTTCATGGTGGGGAGACTATTGTTATTATAGTAGCTTGCCGATGGCTTTTCAATATGCAAAAAAAGCGAAGTCCATTGTGCTGGACTTCGCTATAGTAGGGCTGTTTGTGATCTGGTTACTTAAGGGCAGTTATCGATATTCTGGATGGCTTGCTGGATTCGCTGGACACGATTTTCGGGGTTGGGATGAGTGCTGAAGAATTCCGGTGGTTGGTTGCCTTCCCGCGAAGATGCAAGCACCTCCATTACGCGGACCAGTTCGCTTGGATCATAATTTGCATCATTGAGAAAGCAAACGCCAAGATAATCCGATTCCAGCTCATCATCACGCCCGAACTTCAAATTGATCAACTGACCGATTAACACGGCGATCTGGGCGCGACTGGCACTGGAGGGGTTCTCGGGGTCGTATGCAGCGATTACTGCCGCCCCGGTCAGCCCCTCCGTTAGCTTTGCCTTGGCAATGTGTTCCGCCGAGTGACGGGCAACCACATGCCCGATCTCGTGTCCCAAAACACCCGCGACCTCCCCCTCGGTTTGCAGCCGGTCATACAGGGCGCGCGTAATAAAAATCTGCCCACCCGGCAGTGCAAACGCGTTGATCGTCTGGTCGTCATCCAGCAGGTGGAAGTCAAACTGATAGGGCGAATTGCCTGCAGGCGAGCTGAGGACAATACGATTTCCAATTTCATCTACGATGGCCTGATCGGCTGCACTTTCATCCAATCCGCCAAACTCGGCAGCCATCTGGGGAGCGGCTTCCAGCCCAAGCGCGATCTCCTGCTCGGGAGTGATATCGATATATTGAGTCTCGCCCGTGACCGGATTATCCTGCCTAGAACTGAAATAGGAAAAAAGTGAAAAAGCCGCGATCGCTGCAGCCATAAGCAGGCGCCCCGAGCATCCCGAGCCGCGCCTTCGTGTAGGGACCGTTCTATAATACATGCCGCCTCCTGATGGCTCGAATATACTGAAAAATGAGAAAGAGATTAATAAGGGATTACCCCCAGATGAGCGATGACATCCCTAATTGAAGAATTGTTCCGTTGACTGTATATTAAGGTCGTTCTCACGAACTAAAACTAAAAGGAGATTGAAATGCTTACAAACATACTGATTTGGATTCTGTTAGGTGCGCTGGCAGGTTGGATTGCCAGCATGGTTATGGGTCGCAATGCCCAGATGGGTGCATTGGCTAATATCGTGGTCGGTATCATCGGTGCCGTGATCGGTGGCTTCCTCATGAACGCCGTTGGTGCACCTGGAGTGACCGGCTTCAATATCTACAGCATCCTGGTTGCCATTGGTGGTGCCGTCGTGTTGCTGTTCCTTGTGGGTCTGATGCGCCGCGCATAATACACCATAAATGACTATCGATATTGATGAAGCCAAGGTTGAGCGTAATGAGATCGGTTTGTGGCTGGGTTGGACCCTGTCCACTGCCGGAGGAATGCTGCTCGGGTACTTACCCACCATCCCTTTGGTAAACCTGCTCGATCTTGGAATTGCCCAGATAGCAGTCCCGGTGCTCGCCGGGACTGTTATCGGTTTGACCCAATGGATTGTGCTCAGGCGCTATGTGACTGCCCATTCGAATTGGGTTTTGGCCGATGGAATAACGTGGGTGGCAGGCTATATTCTTGGACTACTGCTCGTCCTGGCGCTGCCGAGCACGATCTTTATCGCAACAATCGGTTATCTTTTATTCGGTGTCATTGTGGCGCTTGTGCAGTGGCCGGTGTTGAGGCGTGAGATTCCCAACATCCTTGTTTGGATATTGGCGAATGCCTTCGGATGGGCGGCAGGATTCTGGGCAAGCCAGGCGGTTTTGCCACTGTTTGTCACCGATCCACTGGTTTCGCCTGCGGTTAGCACCACAGTAATCGCCGTCACCAGCGGACTGGTGGCTGGCGCAATTATCGGCCTTGCTCTGGTTTGGATCGTGCGAAAACCGGAAGTCGTTTACGAGGCGCCAGCATAAGGGCTGATAACCTCTCGAGTATTATTTATTGAAAAGAGTCATCAACCTGATGACTCTTTTGTGTTTTCCTGTGAAATAAAAAAGAGCTATCAATCCGAAGGCTCTTTTGTGCCTCAAGGGACTCGAATATCATCCCCTCAATGGGGGCGCCTGTTTGGAAAAAAAGAACGAGCCACCTTTGATTGGTGACTCGTTTGTGCCCCCAAGGGGACTCGAACCCCTGTTTGGGCCTTGAGAGGGCCCCGTCCTGGGCCGCTAGACGATGGGGGCATCTAGCATATAAGCGGGCGAGACTGTCCCCCACGCCTGATTCTCTTTCTATAAAAGAAGCGTGCGGGATTGTATCATCCCAACTCTCAATCGTCAACGAGAAAGACGTGCAATTCGCCCGGTCCGTGCATCCCGATTGTGAGCGACATTTCGATATCCGCAGTGCGGGAAGGGCCTGTGATGACAACTGCTGCTCTCGATCGCTGTACAATGGGCAGGGGCAGTGCATCAGCTAGCGTAGGTAGGATCTTGGATACACATAAAATCGCAATATGAATTTCAGGCAGCAGCGAAGCTTTCAGCGGATCTCCTTCTCCATCGGTGATCAGAATGGACCCGGAATCTGCCAGCCCGCAAATGGCTTTTGTCACCCCGGCGCGCAACGCGGCATCTGGCGAATGGCTGATGGCAACCCCTGCTTTCTGTAAAATAGTTTGATCTAGAACACTCGGCTCAAGATGGATTTGTCCAATCTCTCGCGAGTTCAATAAATCGATGATTTTATCGGT
>DATHTL010000194.1:0-6837 GCA_035463255.1 Anaerolineales bacterium
GGCGAGATCCACAAGGTTATCGATAACATCGCCCGCCTGGGCGAAACCGCGCAGCAGGCCCTCAAAGAAATGCGCCTGCTTGTCTATGAGCTGCGCCCGCTGGCACTGGAAACAGCCGGGCTGGCAGACGCGCTCCAGCACCGGCTAGACGCCGTGGAGAAACGGGCAGGCGTGAATACAAAACTGCGCGTGGAGCTGGATGCCGAGCTCTCTGCCGACGTGGAAAACACCCTGTATCGTATCGCACAGGAGACGCTCAACAATTCCCTGAAGCACGCAGAAGCGACAATCATCTCGGTATCCCTGTGGTCCCGGGAACAGGAAGTCCAAATGGAGATTGTCGATAATGGCAAAGGGTTCGACGCAGAACATATGCAGGATGGCGCAGGACTGGGACTGGTGAGCATCCGGGAACGGATCGAAGCGCTGGGTGGGACATCGTGGATCACGTCGAGGCCAGCGGAAGGGACACGTATTTCAGTAAACATCCCCCTGAAACCCAGGGGTGAGCGTTAGAAAAGTTAGGAGGGCCAAATGACCATGCGCACGCAACTTCGCTGGAGTGGATTGCTGATCATCGTAGTCTCTCTCCTGATGAATGGCATGAATATCCTGGTGTACTCGAATTATCACAACGCGCTCATCCAGGCAATCTACGGGATTGGATTCGTTGGTTTGGTCCTGGCGGCCACGTTCATCCACATCGCCCAGGCGCAGCGGGCAGGGATACCCGGCACGCTGGCCTATGTCATCTGTGTGCTGAGTCTCGTGTATGCCAACGTGATCACTTTCCTGATCCTGGCAGAGCTCGCCGGCGTGGAAGGCGCGCAACAGACGATCGTCGAGATCTGGAACCCGGTCATGCATATCGCAGTCTATGGCGTTTACGTGGGTTGGACACTGCTGGGCATTTCGGTCGCACAGGCAGGCGTTCTGCCGCGCGGGGCCGGGATCCTTGTTGCCCTGGGCGTTGCGATCCAACTGCCCGCCCAATATGCCATGGAGATCGCCGGACCTTTATTCTTCCTGTTCACGATTGGTGGCTCGCTCCTCTTCGGCGCCGGATTGATCTGGATCGGCTGGGCGTTGTGGTCGGGCAAGGCTCTGCAGGAGGAAGAACCACACCTTTCGAATCCTGACCGCGCCTGGGGTGCGCCATTTGTCATTCTGACAGCACTACTTATGACCATCAATGCTTACGTCAACACATTTGGTGAACTGACTTTGCTTGACGGCGCGGTGCATTTGTTTGGTTACACAACACTAATCTTTAGTGTTGTCATCCTGTACACCGCGCAGGCTGAGCGTGCTGGCGGGTTTGGACTGGCGGGTTTCCTATGTTTGCATCTGGGTGCTATCTTGACTCTAATCCCCGCCTATTTCATCATGGCACAGTTGGCCGGGCAGATCGATAACAACCGCGCCCTGATGGCCACCTGGGTAGATATTCCCATTGGGCGGGCGGGTCTGTATATGGTCTTGCTCGGGTTGCTTTTGTTTGGCGTGGCTGTGATTCGCGCGGAGGTTTTTCCCCGCTGGTCCGGCTGGCTGATTGTGATCGGGCTCGCTCTGTTGGTGCCATCCCAATTTCAATCGCAGGCCTATTTGTTTTCCATTTTTTGGGTGATTGGCGCGACGTTCCAGGGAATCGGTCTTGCCTGGATGGGATGGACGCTCCTGAACCGGGGAGTTGCCAAGCAGGTTGTGCAATTGAGCGAAAGCTCACCCTGAACTAGAGAGTTGAGTTAACCGACATCCATCATTTGACGTACAAAAGACCGCCTGAGAAGCGGTCTTTTGTTTTAACCGAGTTCGGTCACCCCGCCGATGTGCAATCCAACGAAAAATTTTACACTGAGGTCATCAAACAAAAGGAGATGACAAGATGAAGACCAAACTCACCACCCTGTTCGTTTTATGGATCACTGCCATGATCGCTGTCGCGTGTGGCTCTGCCTCAGCCAATGTATCGCAGGGCAAAGCCGAATCCATTCTGACCCAAGCAGAAGCTTCCGCCCTGATCGATAACGCCTTACAGGCCCTCAACACCGGCGATTATGCCACCTGGAGTCGAGACTGGGCAGATGACATGAAAGCAGCCATCAAAGACTCTGATTTTCAGGAGTATCGCCAGCAGATCGTTTCCCAGTATGGACAGTATGTAGACCTGGAGTCCATCAAGGCTCAGCCTGGCACCAATGCAGACCGTGTCCGCTGGGTGGTGATCGCCGATTTTGAAAAAGGCAAGATCAAATATTCGTTTTCCTTCCTCCCGGATGGGAGACAGGTGAAGGGAATATTTCCTGAAGCCGTAGAATAATCGTCAAAACATGTCCAGCATGGAAATGCCCGCAGTGAGGCTCACTCCGGGCGTTTCTACTTATCTAGAGATACGTCATTTGTCTCGGATAAAGTCGGTCTGCGCGCCGATGTATGCAGGCATCGCTTTTGATACCATGTAATCAATCGAAGGAGGCAGGCATGAGCAGGACAGACATTCTCATCATCGGTGCAGGGCAAGCGGGACTGGCAATAGCATACCACTTGAAACAAACGCCTTTATCCTTTCAACTGGTGGATGGCAATGCGCGTGTCGGAAATAGCTGGCGCAAGCGATATGACTCGCTCACGCTCTTTACACCGCGCTCCTTGAGCGGATTGCCAGGGCTCGCCCTGCGGGGAGATGCAGACGGATACGCGAGCCGTGATGAGTTTGCTGACTATCTGGAAAACTACGCCAAGTATTTTGGTTTTCCGATCGAACTGAATACGAAAATCAAGCGCCTCGAGCGCCTGAATGGTCATTTCTGCGCAACCCGCTTCGACGGTCAGGAAATGGAAGCAAGGGCCGTGGTGCTGGCCAATGGAGCCTACCAGAAGCCGGTTGTCCCTTCGATCGCGAACGATCTTCCAGGCGAGGTTTCCCAATTCTCACCGGCAAGCTATCGGAACCCATCACAGATCCCGTCTGGGAACGTCGTAGTTGTCGGTGATGGCGCAACGGGCCGGGATATCGCCAGCGAGCTGGCCGCAAGTCACCGCGTCTATCTGGCAACCGGCAGACCGCGCCGGCTGATGCCCGAGCGGATCGTGGGAGTCAGCATGTGGAAGTGGCTGGACGTCCTGGGGCTGCTCACCGCGCCCGTAGAGAGCTTTTTCGGCAAAAAGATGCGTGATATGGATTCCTTCCCCAATCGGGACCGGGATTTGGCCGCCCTTCGCCGCAAAGGGATCCAGATCATGCCAAAGCTGACGGCAGCAAACGGAAACACCGTGACATTTCAGAACGGTGCGCAGGCCGCCGTCAATTCTGTCATTTGGGCCACCGGGTATCGAGACGATTCTGAATGGGTGCATATCCCCGAGGTGAAAGACACGCAGGGAAACTTTGTGCATCAGAGAGGCATTGCACCCATCAGGAATTTTTATTTCATCGGCCGGCCGTGGCAGATGACCACCGGTTCCGCGCGCATCTACGGGGTGAGTAAGGATGCTCAATTCATCACAAATGAGCTCAGGAAGACGCTGTCATAGCTATCACGAACACGCTCCATCGAATATGCAAAACATCCGAGGTCAGGAATGCCTCGGATGTTTTTATCGTGAAGCGAATACGTCATTTGTCGCATGCCAAATCCGCACATCCGCCGATGTGCCAACGGGTTGGGCATGCTAACCTTTAGGCATGAACAAACAGCCCATTCGAGCCTGCATTGTCACCCGCTCGATCGCGTTGGCAGATGGACTCGGTGCCCTCCTGGGAGCCATCTCGCAGATCGATGAGACTGAAATTGCGCGAACCATGGACGAGGCACTGGAACAGATCGAAACTCGAAAGCCACGCATCATGTTGATTGATTCGGTTTTAGTAGGAGATCAACCCGAGGAATTGTTGGAGAAGATTATTTTGCTCTCTCCGGAAACGCAGCGAATTCTTCTGTTGGACGATGTGCAGGACATGAAGTGGATGCCACGGTTTGCAGAAGCAGTGCTGATCAAGGGAATTTCTCCCTCTGCCGTGGCTACCATTGTGACCAATTTATTGTTTTCAAAAGGAGACGGACATGAACGCAATGACCCAGACTCATGAGACCGCAAAAGAGAATCCATTCCGCCAGGTGATAGGCAATCGCAACTTTCGCTTTTTATGGATCGGCGAGGGTGTCTCCGTCCTTGGCGATCACTTCTACATGATCGCGCTGCCGTGGCTGGTGCTGCAGTTGACCGGCGATTCGCTGGCCATGGGCACCGTACTGGCATTGTCAGCCATCCCGCGTGCGCTACTCATGCTGGTGGGCGGCGCGCTCACCGATCGCTTCTCGCCGCGCAGTTTGATGCTAGCTTCGAATGCCGCTCGCTTTATTTTGGTCTCACTTCTGACAGTCGTGGTGTTTGCCGATCGCGTGGAAATGTGGATGCTATACACGCTTGCCGTTCTCTTCGGGGTTGCCGACGCGTTCTTCTATCCCGCACAAAGCTCGATGGCGCCCCAGCTGGTGAAGAAGGATCATTTGCAGGTTGCTAACTCGCTTATCCACGGCACGATGATGCTGGCGATGATGGCCGGCCCCGTGCTGGCAGGCGTGCTGATTGCCCTGCTGGGCGATGGTCATTCGGAGTCCGCGAGCATGCAGGGCATCGCCGCGGCTTTCGGCCTGGATGCACTCACCTTCCTAGTCTCCCTGATCACCCTGCTGTTCATCAAAATGGAACGCACTGTCCTCAACGAAAAAGACGAAAACATCCTGGAATCGATCCGCTCGGGACTGAACTTTGTCTGGAACGATGTGCCCCTGCGCGCCTTTTTCTTCGTGGTCGCGGCGGTCACGTTCTTCTTCAACGGTCCTTTCAACATCGGCGTTCCCATCCTCGCCGACACGCGCTTCCCGGAAGGAGCCGTGGCATATGGCACCATCCTTTCCACGTGGGGCGCGGGCTCGCTGGTGGGCATGGCGCTGGCGGGTATGCTGCCTCGCCCAAATCCGAAGCGCATGGGAGCCGTTCTGCTCGGATTGGTCAGTGCGATGGGGATTGGGCTTGCGCTGCTTGGCGTCTCGTCATCTATGATATTCGCAGCGGCCATCGGGCTTGTGCTCGGTTCTCTCAACGGCTACATCAACGTGTTCTTCACCACCTGGGTACAGAGCCGCGCCCCGAAAGCCTTCATCGGTCGCTTGATGAGCCTCCTGATGTTCGCCAGCACGGGTCTCTTCCCGGTCTCGATGGCACTCTCAGGCGCCGCCAGCCGCGCGGACGTCACAATCCTTCTCACCGTCTCAGGCGGGATCGTTGCCCTGCTCGGCATTTTGATGACGTTGAATCCGACCGTCCGTGCAATGGAGCCTGCCGTGCAGGCGGGTGATTAATTGAAAAGCAAAAAGCCTTGCAAAACTGTCACGTTGCAAAAGTGACCTACACACAAGGAGATTGATATGAACCTCGCCCCTCTTTTCTGGATCCTCGGCCTGCCTGCCGCACTCCTGATCGTCTTCCTCGCCCTGGGTGCTCTTGCCAAAGCTCGCCTGCGAAAACGATTCCCGCCCATCGGCCAGATGGTTGACATTGGCGGCTATCGCCTGCACATGCACGTGGAAGGCGAAGGCAGCCCTACCGTTGTATTAGACGCGGGCGCAGGCGGAATTGGACTCGGGTGGGAACTCGTCCGTCCTGCGATTGCAAAAGTGACGCGCGTGGTCGTGTATGACCGCGCCGGGCTTGGCTGGAGCGACCCCAGTCCCCGGCCACGCAAGGCAGATGTCATGGCCGAAGAGCTGCACACTATGTTGGTCAACGCAAATCTCACAGGCCCCTACATTCTGGCCGGACACTCTCTTGGCGGACCGGTCGCACGCCAATTCGCAACGAAGTATCCGGAGGAAGTTGCAGGATTGGTGATGGTGGATTCCGCTCACGAGCAGCAGGTCAAATATTTCCCCGAGCAGCTGGTGAAGATGGTCACCTCGATGATGGGCATGTTCACTGTCATGAAACTGATGGGCAAAATCGGCCTGTTCGCTCTCAACCCCAAGATGGTTCCGGTCGACGATCAGGGCAAACTACCTGCACAAACTCGCGAACTGGCCCGCGTCGCTATGGCTTCCAGCAACAGCCATCTCGGGGCGATGATCGCCGAGTCGCAGAGCGTCTATGCTGCGGCGACTCAACCCGTCAAAAACCTCGGCGACCTGCCGCTGACAGTGATCAGTCATGGACAACTGGATGCCAATGCCGTGCCGCCCAGCCTTGGTCCGGAGGTGCGTGACGAATACGAACGCACCTGGCAGGAATTACAGAAAGAGATCACAGCTCTTTCCACGCGCGGCGGGCGTATCGTCGCGGAGCGGAGCGGGCATAACATCATCTTCGACCAGCCCGAGATCGTCATCGAATCGATCTTGGAGATGGTCAATTCATCCACCAAACAGAATGAGCTTCATCGAAAGGAGGTGGCTCTATCCAATTAAACCTTTATTGTGACCAAATGTAGAGATAAGGTTTTAGAAAGGAGATAATCATGTCCACTCAATCTTTGAATCGCTGGGGTGCCATTGTCACACTCGTGACTGCCGTCCTGTTCCTAGCCGCTGCCATCGCTCTGATCGTTATTCCCGATGGCGGACTCTCAAACCCCATTGCCCCCACCCTGTATTACGCTGGCTTGATCCTGACCGTTCCCACCTACATGGCAATCTACGCAGCGCAATCGCAGGCTGCCGGGAAGCTCGGCTTTGCCGGTTTTGTGATGTCTGTGATCGGGAGCATTATGTATAGCGGACCCATCTTTGTGCTCATGGCCGGCACATCCGGAGTGGCGACCTGGCACGATCTCTGGGGCTT
>DATHTL010000195.1:0-4766 GCA_035463255.1 Anaerolineales bacterium
AAGCTCTTGAAAACACCGCTCCAGGGTAATAAAATGAACTCAAAGGAAAATGGTGGTAATGTGCCTGCTCAATCCCTCTCCCACGACTCATTCCAAACCTTTGGCGATCTGTTGAGATACCTGAGGCGGCGCGAACATCTCACCCAACTTGAACTCTCCATCGCTGTCGGTTATAGCGATGCACAGATTACTCGTCTGGAAAAGAATCAAAGGCGCCCGGATGTTGCCGCTCTCAAGGCATTGTTTATCCCTGCGCTACGTATCGAAAATGAGCCGGAGTTGATCACGCGCTTCCTGGAACTAGCAGAATCCGCCCGACAGGAGGAAGCACCCGCACATGGCATAGCCCCTTACAAAGGATTGTTGTTCTTTGATGAGTCGGATTCTGAACTCTTCTTCGGAAGAGAGGACCTCACTGCGCATCTGGTGGAGCGAGTCATGGATCTCGCTATGGATAGATCCACTCGTTTCTTGACTGTGGTCGGCGCTTCAGGCAGCGGCAAGTCATCTCTCATGCGCGCAGGCCTGGCAGTCGCGCTCCAGCATCTTGGTTGGGATGTGCATATCTTCACGCCGACTGCCGATCCCATGAGAACCTCTGAAGCAATTCTTAATCCTATTCGCTCAAATGACGCAGAGCGAGTTCTCATCCTCGTCGATCAATTTGAAGAAGTGTTCACGTTGTGTCACGATGAGATGGAACGTATTGCCTTTATCGAGAAACTCGTCGGGTTGGCGCAAGATGGATTGAAAAGCTTTACCGTGGTCATAGCCCTGCGGGCTGACTTTTATTCCCACTGTGCCCAGTATCCATTATTACGACAGATGGTTGCCTCAGACCAGGAATATATTGGACAGATGAATTCCGGGGACTTACGCCGCGCTATCGAAGAACCTGCGAAACGCGGCGGCTGGGAATTTGAGCCCGGACTTGTAGATGTGTTGTTGCACGATATTGGTGCGCAGGGCACGGGTGAACCGGAACCCGGCGCGCTGCCTCTGCTTTCGCATGCTCTGCTAGCCACCTGGGAACGCCGGCGTGGACGCACGTTAACGTTGAATGGCTACCGCGCCTCCGGTGGGGTGCGCGGCGCGATTGCAGAGACGGCCGAAAGTGTTTTCGCTGACCAGCTCAATCAAACACAGCAGGAACTTGCACGAGATGTGTTTTTGCGTCTCACCGAACTTGGTGAAGGGACAGAGGATACACGTCGCCGAGCAGCGTTGAGTGAATTGGTGCGCCAATCTACAGAGGCAACTCAGCTGCGAGCGGTGTTGAACACACTGGCAGAAGCGCGTTTGGTTACGCTAAACGAGGACAGCGCCGAAGTCGCACATGAAGCCTTGATCCGAGAATGGCATAGACTGCATGAGTGGCTGACTCAAGACCGTGAAGGGCTACTCCTTCACCGTCATCTGACCGAGTCCGCGCATGAATGGGAAGCCCGAGGACACGATCCCTCAGAGTTGTATCGTGGCGCTCGGCTGGCACAGGTACGGGAGTGGGCATTAGTCAATGGAGAAAGATTAAATGCAGCAGAACAAGCCTTCCTTACCACATCCATTGAGCAGGAACAACATGATGCTTTAGAGCGAGAAGCGCAACGTCAACGCGAACTCGAAGCCGCACAAAGGTTGGCAGAGACGGAGAGAGCGCGTGCGCAGGAACAGTCTTCGTCTGTCAAGCGGCTACGTCAACATAGGATTTTTCTCGCCAGTGCCTTGATAATAGCCACGATCGCCGCGGTTTTTGCGGGTATATTTGCCAACCGCAATAGCACGCTGGCAGTGTCAAACGCGGAAATTGCCAGTACGGCTCAAGCTAACGAAGCGATGGCCCTGCAGGAACGTCAGACAGCGCAACAACAAGCATTGATCTCATCCGTTCGCGAATTATCAAGTGCAGCGGAGCAAAACCTGGAGATCGATCCTGAACGCAGCATTTTGCTTGCATCGGAGGCTGTGAACAAGACCTACAAAATAGACCAGACGGTTCTACCGGAAGCAGAAGAAGCGCTGCACCGCGCCGTTCAGGCTTCACGAGTGGAGTTGACCCTGCGCGGTCATACGGATACCCTTTGGAGTGCAGTTTTCAGCCAGGATGGCACAAAGATCGCGACTGCCAGCCTCGATGGAATGGCAAAGATCTGGGATGCTGCCACTGGCAAAGAATTACTGAGAGTGAAGTCTCCGGCGAAGGACCCCAAGCCCAGCACAGGCTATTTTGAAGGATGGGGTTGGTTCTGGTATGCCACCTTTAGCCCGGATGGAAAATACCTGGCAACCGCCGACGGGGATGGGATTGCTCGTATCTGGGATGCCGTCACCGGGGAAGAACTGCTTGCTTTAGAAGGTCACAGCACTGATGTCTATCACATCGAGTTCAGTCCAGATGGAAGTCGTCTGGTCACGGTCAGCCCGGATGGTCTGGCAATTCTATGGGATGCTCTCACTGGCGAGAGGTTGCTTACCATCTCAGAGGATTCTGCGCTTTATTGGGCAGTCTTTAGCCCTGATGGCTCGCAGATTGCCATTGCCAATTATGATGACGGTTGGGTCAGCATTTGGGATGCTGGTACAGGGGAAAGGCTTCTTACGCTGCCGCATCCAGATACACAGGTGGATAGTGTTGCATACAGCCCAGATGGCAGTCGTCTTGTCACAACCAGCAATGATCAGACAGTCAGAATATGGGACTCCAACAGTGGTAAAGAACTGTTGTCACTTTACGGCTATACCATCAATGTCACCAACGCAGCGTACAGCCCGGATGGTACGCGCATTGCGACAGTGGTTCGGAATAGCCAGGTAAAAATCTGGGATGCGGAGACGGGTCAGGAATTCTTTACGATTGCTGCGCACAGCCTGGACGTTCTCACGGTTGCGTTTAGCCCGGACGGAAACCGCATTGTCACCGCCAGCCGTGACGGGACCGCCAAGGTCTGGAATATCTCTTCCAGCCGCGAGTTTCTCACCCTGGTGAATGGGCCTATGATCTCCTCGGAAGCCGCCTTGGCGTACAACCCCGATGGTATCCATCTGGCGACAGCGTACTCTGACCCAATCGCCAAGGTATGGGATCTGACAACGGGCGAGCAGTTACTCAGCCTGGTTGGGCATACTGAAAATGTGAACTTCATTGCGTACAACTTTGATGGAACACGGGTTGCGACAGCTTCTGAGGATGGGACCGCAAAACTATGGGACGCAAAGACCGGCAAGGAATTACTAACCTTATCAGGTCACAAATATCCTGTGGTAAGTGTGGCATTTAGCCCGGACGGCTCCCGAATCGCTACTGCCAGTCAGGATTTGACCGCTAAAGTATGGGATGCTCAGACTGGCAGGATCATCTTTACGTTCGACCACCCAGATTGGGTAACGAGTGTAGTCTTCAATCCGGATGGCGAGATTATCGCTACCACAGGTGGAGTTCCTCAAACAGCCACAACCACCCTCTGGGATGCCATTACAGGGAAAGAACTGTTCTCGCTATTGGGTCATACAGATTTAATAGAGCAAATTGCTTTCAGTCCAGATGGCACGCGACTAGCGACTGCCAGCCGTGATGGGAGTGCTAAAGTATGGGATGCCGTTTCTGGAAAAGAACTGTTTACTTTCTGGGGTCATGATGGCACTGTGTTTAGTGTGGCCTTCAGCCCCGATGGTAAAACGATCGCAACCGCCAGTGCAGATAAGACAGCCAAACTTTGGGACGCGCTCACCGGGAAGGAATTGCTCACCCTCAATGCCCGAGATGGACTCACGAGTGTGGCATTCAGCCCCGATGGCTCACAACTGGCGGTTTCCAGCCGTGATGGTACTGCCCGCATATATCTATTAAAGATCGAAGATTTGCTTGCGCTTGCCAAACAGCGTGTAACTCGCTCGCTGACGACCGAGGAATGTCAACAGTATTTGCATACTGCAACATGTCCATCTGTACCCTGATGAGCGGTTTGATGGTATTTTAGAAGCGCCATGTCGCCAACAAAGCCTCTTCGACAAAAGTCTTTCACGCGTCAATAATAGTGTCGTATTTCTATAGTATATAGGGCGGGAAGGGCGAATTAATCGACCAGCTCTAGCTTGAACTATTGACTCGATGCTATGGGATGATGTTTTACTCGGCTGTAAATAAAAACAACTTGATGATTTTTCATCAAGTTGTCTAGACTTGCGGTCCCGACGGGATTAGGGTTCGCGACGCGTAACTACTTGGGCACTTAGTAAATTGAATGATATTCTAAATTATAGCAGGACAGAATATATCTATCAAACTTTAGTGTGCCTTTCCATTAACAGCGCAGTTGGAGACCGCTGGGGAGATGAAATTGTATCTGCGCGAGTTCCTTTGGAAAACAATATTTTCGAGTCAGTTGTTCAGGGCTTACTGGGGATGGTCGACTGAACAGCAGGATCAAGATAATCTGGCCGGCATTGTTGTTTGTGTTGTTTGGATGAAGCCTTGAGGGTGGTCCGTAATGTTATAGGGCATATTCCTCTGGGCCTGGAGTCGAAAAGTTTGGATGGGTACGACCGGTTCGAAACTGCGGCATCCTAAATATGAGAGTTTTGGTCTTTTTATACAAAGAGACGTATAATGAAATCAACCCGATTCAACAATTGAAAATTGATAGGAGGCTTGATCAGGTTTTGTACTGTCCATCCTATCAAACTCAGCATCACGCAGTTTTGTTGGCAAAGGGGTGTTACACATAAAGCAATGATTATGGCTCATAAAAGAAAGTAGAACTGAAAAGAAA
>DATHTL010000196.1:0-13840 GCA_035463255.1 Anaerolineales bacterium
CGTTGGTCAATGTACTGGGAATCAGTGCATCTCCGGTGGCAACCTCCACGCGTTTGAACCAGGGGCGCCCCTGCAAGCGGCCGGGGTCACGGACCAGGCAACGGACGCGGTAACCCGCCTCGAGCAATCGCGGCACCAGCCGCCCGCCGACATAACCGGTTGCACCAGTGACGAGAATAAATTTGGAGTCGGGCATAAGAGTTATCTGTCATTGCGAGCGACCAAAGGGAGCGAAGCAATCTCAACTTGAATTGCCATGCCCGCTTCGACTACGCCTTCGGCTACGCTCAACGCGAGTGTAAACATGAAGAAATTGTATCCTACCCATCTAATTCTATGCTATGATGAAAGATACCTATGCAGGCGGCAGACACTTCCACCAATCGCATACGGGAACAACTGACCACACGGCTCCCGCTGGTGTGGTTTTCGCTTGCCTTCCTCGCCGGGATCGTTCTCGCCAGTCTTATTTCTTTGCACGTTTTGGTCTGGGTCGGGCTGAGCATTGTATCTATCGTTCTTACTATTCTGGTGAGGATACTTGCTTCACGTATCCCGGCCCTGCCTTCTTTCTTCTCACCTTTTACTTTTATTCTCCTCTTTGCATTTTTCCTCGGCGCGGCGCGTTACCAGTTCTCTGTCCCCAGCTTTAACGCCTTCCACATCGCTTTTTACAATGACCGCGATTACGACCTGCTCATTACCGGCACGGTGATCGAACCACCCGATTACCGCGATGAATACACCAACCTGCGCATCGACGTCAACCGGGTGAACACGGGGGACCGCAACCTGCCCGCTAATGGCTTGTTGTTGGTACGAGTTACGAACAACCAGGAGTTTCACTATGGCGACATCCTGCGTCTGCGCGGCAAGCTGAAGACTCCACCGGAGAACGAGGATTTCTCCTATCGTGATTATCTCGCCGCACAGCATATTCACTCCTATATGACCAGCGCGGAAGTGACGGTCCTTCCGGGGAGAGGCGGCAATCTGGTCTCCGCGGCACTCTATGAGTTTAAGGAAAAAGCACTCGGCAATATCTACCGCTTATTTCCCGACCCCGAGTCGTCTTTGATGGCAGGCATCCTGCTCGGTGTGGATACCGGTCTCACACGGGAACTGCAGGATGCATTTAAGAACACCGGCACAGCCCATATTATCGCCATCTCGGGGTTCAACATCAGCATCATCGCCGGCTTGTTCATGACGTTTTTTAGCCGGTTTCTCGGTCCGCGGCGCGGCGCACTGGTGGCAATCCTTGGGATTATTTTTTATACCATTCTTGTCGGCGGTGATGCGGCCGTCGTGCGTGCCGCGATCATGGGCAGCCTCGCATTATTCGCAAAACAGGTAGGGCGTCGGCAGGCTGCATTAAACACGCTGCTTGCGGTCGCGCTGTTCATGTGCCTGTGGAATCCGCTCTATCTCTGGGATGTTGGTTTTCAGCTTTCGTTTTTTGCGACGCTGGGCCTTATTCTCTATGCTGACCCATTTTCGCAATTTGCGAATAGAATCATTACGAAGTATTTCCCGGCATCGGCTGCCGAAAAAACGGCCGAGCTCTTTTCAGAGTTTGTGCTACTGACTCTTGCTGCGCAGGTCACAACCATTCCGATCATGGCATATCACTTCCAGCGTATTTCACTTGTTTCCTTCCTTGCCAATCCGTTCATCCTGCCGGCACAGCCCGCGGTGATGATCCTCGGCGGGCTGGCAGTGCTGCTCAGCCTGGTCTGGTTTCCACTGGGGCAGCTTGCGGCGTGGGTCACGTGGCCGTTTGTGGTGTACACGATCCGGCTGGTGGAGATATTCGACCGCGTCCCACATGGTACGATCTTCTTGGGGGAACTGTCCATCTGGTTTGTGGTCCTGTTCTATGCTGTCCTTTTTGCGGTGACCTTTAGCGGGGCTCAACTGGGCGCGTGGATACAGTCGGTGAACCGGGACCGGCTCAAAGTTCCGGTAGGAACCGGGCTGATCGTTCTCACGCTCGCTCTGCTGCTTGTCTGGCGCGCGGCGGCCGCAGTCCCCGATCAATATCTTCATCTCACGTTTCTGGACGTTGGTTCCGCGGATGCGGTGCTGATTAAAACACCCACCGGAAAACATATTCTCGTCAATGGCGGTCCCAGCGTGACCACCCTGGCAGATGAACTGGGCAGGCGGTTGCCGACATTTAATCGCAAACTGGACTGGCTGATCGTGGCTGGCACAGACGAAGACGATGTGGCCGCGCTGCCGCGCGTGATCGAGCGCTACCCACCTGATGCAGTGCTATGGAGCGGGAACACGCAGGCCTCTTTTTCTTCGGGTGTATTGAATGAGTATTTATCCGTGAGCGATATGCAAGTGGTCAATGCCGAGCCTGAACAAATCCTGGAGCTAGGCGACGGCGCGACCCTGCGTGTGCTCACAACTGGTCCACGCGGCGCGGTCCTGCTGGTCGAATGGAAAAACTTCCGTGCGCTATTGCCGGTGGGCATCAGCTTCGAGGCGTTGGACGAGTTACGCAACGGCGCGGCCATCGGCCCTGTCAACGTGCTCTCCCTGGCAGATTCAGGCTATGCCGCCTCGAACCCGCCAGAATGGGTCTTCAACCTCAACCCGGAGTTGGTGCTGCTGAGTGTGGATGCCGTCGATCAGAACGGCATGCCGGATAGCGAGGTTTTGGAATCGGTGAGAGATTTTGAATTGTTGCGCACCGATCAAAACGGATGGGTCGAGATCACCACAGATGGCACCCAAATGTGGGTCAATGTAGAACGAAAGTAATGATGACACTTTCTGCGTAGTCCATTGTTTTACGAATCATCACCATGGGCGGCTCTACTTGTTTTTCTTTAGTGAATCCCGTATAGTAAGAGAGCCAAAGGAGTAAAAGATATGAGAGAGTTAACGATCACTGCTTCGAAAATCCAGGGGGATGTGCCAGTAACAATTCTGCATTTGAGCGGTCATCTCCATGGCAACACCGAGCGCGAAGTGCTCGATCGCGCCCGTCAGGCGCAGGAAGATGGCGCTAAATATTTGTTGCTTGATCTCTCCGGGATTGAAGTTCTCACCAGCGCCGGCCTGCGCGCCATTCACAATATCTTTAAATTATTTACCCCGCAGAGCGAGACGAAAGTCGCTCACCAGCCGGATGGCGAGCCTTATAAGTCGCCTTTCTTCAAGCTGGTTTGTCCAAACCCCAACATCTACTATGTGCTGAATATCGCCGGCTTCCTGCAGAATATTCTCATTTATAACAACATGGATGATGCGGTCAATTCATTCTCTTGACACTACGCGATGAGAAAGCTGAACTTCTTTGTTGTATTTTCCCTGTGTACTCTAGCAACATTTCTCGTCCTGAATACATTAAATTATCCGCTCATCGGCATTGATGATGCAAACATATATTTTGTCTATGCCCGGAATTTTGCAGACGGGCATGGCTTCGTTTTCAATATTGGAGGGGAGAGAGTGGAAGGGTTTACTTCGCTTTTATGGACGCTTATCACTGCCATTGCTTTCAAGTTTTTTGCTTACCCGGAATTGTCCCTGCTGATCATCAATATCGTTCTTGTTAGCCTAGGAATCACATATGCCCTTGATTATCTACAACAGTTACCTTCTCCAGCGGGGCCAAACCAGAAAATGGATCGCTTCTGGCGGGCCCTATTCCTCTTAATTCTTTTCACTTCGCCGCGCTACATCGTATGGAATACAATAACATTGATGGAAAATGCCCTCTGGAGCACTTTGTTGCTCATGACAACCATTCTTGTCACTAGGGATTATCCATCGTTCAAAAACATCAACTATAGTTTTGTTCCACTTTCCATACTATTACTTCTCACTCGTCCTGAATCTATTTTGTGGGTGGTGATATTTATCAGCGTTCTTTTTTTTCGTATAGTGCTGCAAAGCAATATCACCGATGCGTTAAAAACGCTGGCGCCATCCATAGTTGGCATAGTACTTGGTAGCACTCTGCTAACATTGTTCCGACTTCTATACTTTGGCTATCCTTTCCCAAATACTTACTATGCCAAGGTATCACCATCCCTTGCTTACAACTTTGAACTAGGCTTGCTTTATCTCGTTCGATATTTTGTTTCAGATCCAATCGTAACAATTAGCATAACAGCCGTTTTTTTAACGGGTATAGTTTCCTTGTTAAGACCGGCGCCAAAGGATCAAGCTTTCTTTTTGCCATTCATTGCTGTCATCGGTCTTTTGATGCCCTTGTTGACTGGCGGCGACCACTTTGGTTCGTTTCGCTTCTATCAGAATGTATATCCAATCATCATCCTGTCATTGGTCCATTCCCTGACAAATATTTTCCGCAGAGTATCTGAAAACTCAACCAGACTCGCAATGTCTCTAAAGGGACGAGCGGTTTTGTTTTCAGGGCTGAGTCTACTACTTGTCTGTGGACTCAGCCTGTCGCAAGCGCGTGCATGGTCTCAATTTGCTGAGGAGATTGCATTTGAATTTAAGATTGCAGCCTCTGAGAGAAGAAAAGGAGCTTTCATTCAAGAGGTTTTTTCATCATTGATGAGTTTGCCAAGCGTGGGTGTCACTGCAGCCGGCGGAATCAAGTACTCTTACCATGGTGAAATTATTGATCTGCTTGGACTCAATAACACAACAATGGCTCATAACCACGGCGATCGGACAGGTTATAAGAGTCACGCTGCATTCGAAGTACGAACGTTTTATGAATTGCAACCACAAGTTGTTTGGCCGCTGATGGTGAATAGCCAGTGGCAATACAGTGAAGCAAACCTAAAAAATGGATGGGAGAATACAGTAGGACTAAAAGGGTTATTTGATGACCCGCTTTTTCTTGAGTTGTACAAATATGCAAAAATCGTTAAGACTTCGGAACCTACCGGGGAGACTGCTATTGTAGCCTGGTTCAGAAAAGACTTTTTAGAGAGCCTGATGACCAGGGATGATTTACTTATCGAAGAATATGAATACGATCCGCAGGGAATCAACGGCTCATGAAATCTTACCAAATGCATTATTCAATGCCGTTATAAACGTTTCGACCATTTTCTCAATGTTGATTTCCTCACTCACGATCCGATAGGACTCCGCCCCCATCCTCCGCAGACGCGCTACGTCCGATAGCGCGTCTTTCATTGTGGAGAGCAACGCCTCGAAATCATCAGGCGGGATCTGCCAGCCGTTTTCGTTCCGGACAAGATCATCCTGTGTCCCATCTCCCCGCGCCACAATGACAGGCAGCCCGTGGCTCATCGCCTCCTGGATGGCAAGTCCACCGGTCCCGGGCAGGACGAAAAGGTCTGCATCCGTAAAATACGGCGTCAGTGCCGCTCCATGTTTCGCCCCCACAAATTCCGTTTCTGGATAAATTTCTTTGGCAAGCGATTGAAGTCTTTCACGCTCAGGTCCCTCGCCGACAATGATGAGGCGCGGATTTGATCCTAGCTGCGCGCAGGCTTTCAACAACGAGTCAACGCGCTTGCGAGCCTGTAATCGCCCCACGAAGAGAATAGTAAATCGGTCCACCATCTCCGGTCTACGATCGGACGCAGACGCCGGCGCGCGCGAGACCGAATTATGCGCGACAAAAATCTTCTCACACGGAAAGCCCAGCGCGGCATATTCATCCGCACCGCGCTGGCTGTAGGCGATCAACGCGTCGAACTGTTTGAGGAATGTCTCCCAGCGCCTCTGGCGGAATCCGGCCAGTTGTCCAGAAAGCACCGGTGCTCCTAGTCCCCAGCCAATGACAGGGCAGCCACGCCCGTGCATCCACTTTACTGCGGCTGGCGTCGAAAGATAGCGCGGATTGGCTTCGACGATCAGTGCATCCGGATTCCAGTTTTTTAGCCAGTTGAGTAATCCAATCTGATAGCAGAGATAAAGCTTTCCATGGAAGAGATGAATATTTTTTCCCAGTTGATAACTGGCAACCCGTAATGTATCTGTTGTCGCAATGCCCTCCACAGGACGCGGCAGCCCGGTGAACAGGCTCATCCCGCCATCGCATGCCGAAGCGAGCAGATCGAAGAACGGCGCGCGATAGCTGGGAAGTGCACGCTGTTGAAGGGCAAGCCTGCCGGAGAAACGAATCATGACGGGATGTGCGGAGCGTGCCAGGCAGGCGATTTGTGCACGTGAACAACTTTCCAGCTACCGTCTAATTTGACCATCACACGGCTTTCGTTATGCGAGGCAACCATCACCCCCTCGGACGAAGCCGTGCTGATGAGCAATGTATAGCTCGCAATAGCTGTGTCGCCATAGTTCTGGATGTGCAAGTTGGCCAGATCAAAGCGTGTCGGCGATTTCGCTTTTCCCTCTGCACCAAAGACCGTACCGCGCTCAGCATTCGAGCTCATCATGAACTCATGGAAGGGCAGACCATCAATACGATGAGGCGTGATCCACCACTCATAAAGCGTGAGATCTTCGGCGGTAGTTTCGTGATAGGTCTGAATGTCATTTTCTTGTATGGATTGAAGATGAACCTTCAGGAACGCGATGATTTCTTCGTTTGTCATAATGGCTCCTGTACATGAACAACCCGGTGGTTGAGACGCAAGCGTCGAAACCACCAATCATCAAAGCAGACTCGTAAGTAGATATCTTCTCTACCTGCCGGTTTCGACTGTGCGCTCAACTGGCGTGTTATTCCAACAACACTTTCAGATACTCATCCACCATTGTATCTACATCAAACTTTGCTTCTGCCTGCTCCCGCGCTGATTTGCGAAAACGCGGTTGCTCCTGCAAGACTTCTGTGGCTGCTGCCGCCAGGGCGGGGACATCCGGCGTTTCCAGTTTCCACTCATTGGCGCCATATGGAGTCAGACGGCCCGCGTCTCCCTGCACAAGCTCCGAGAGAGAACCGGTGTCAAAACTAATGACGGGTAATCCGCATCCCAGTGCTTCGATGACCGAATTCGGGCAGGGCGGGTTTACTTCCGCCGAAAATAAAGCATGCGAGGAACGCATCAGCCATGGAATTTGATCGGCAGGAAGGGTACCCATAAACCGATGTCGATAGAGTGTTTGCTTCTGGAGCTTGTTTTTGGAGCGCCCATCCACGCGCCCGACGACGGTCAACTCGATCTTGAATCTCTTCGCCAGCAGTTCGGCAAGGCGCGCAGCATTAAACAGTCCTGTATTCTGCGCGCCTGCCAGGCTGCCTTCCACCACCAGCAACCGGTAATGCTGAGTTGGCCGTTCGTGCAATCCCTCGGGTGTGTAACGATTCAGATCAACGCCATTGATAATTATAGAGGATGGGACGCGCGCAGGTCGATACCAATCCTCCCACCAGCGCTTGATGAACTGACTCTGATAGACCACATGATCCGCCAGACGCTTCCGGATAAACGAAAGATTCCAGTTTCCATAGATCGCTCGCACGGTATAGCGCAGACCTGCCCAGCGAGCGCGGTGCACCCAGTTGATCCCATCTAGACGCTGGACGATGCGCATGCCGCGCCGGCGCGCCTTCCACAACGAGAGCAGGTGACGGGTCCCTGCAAGAACAAGGATGGCATCCGCCGGTTGAGCCAAGTCGTAGGTCATATCCACGCCGCGCGAGCGCAATCCATCTTCAAATTTGAGCCGAAAGGAGGTGACTCCACCGCGTCCCTGTACGCGCGGCACAATGCAAATGCGAGGCATGAGACAATTATACTTATCTATCCTATCCTCGCGCTTCGTCTACGCTCAGCGCGATGGAGATTCTGTGGTTAAATTGTATTGGAGGCTGGTATGGCGAATCCTGACCCTGAGTTTGTCGCGTTTTTAAAATCGTACCCCGCATATCCAACCACGCACACCATTGATGATTTACGCGCCACCGAGTATGCGCGCTTGGACTTGGGCGGGCACATTTATCTGGATTACACCGGGGGAGGGCTCTATGCCGATTCGCAATTGCGCCGCCATAACCGGCTGCTTGCTGAACATGTCTTTGGGAATCCTCATTCCAGCAATCCTACGTCACAGGCTGCAACACAGCTGGTGGAGCACGCGCGCGAATATGTATTGAAGTTCTTCAATGCCGACCCCGATGAGTATTTGGCGATCTTTACGGCCAATGCGAGCGGTGCGTTAAAACTTGTAGGGGAGTCCTATCCATTTTCAAATGGGCGTTATCTTTTAACGTTCGACAATCACAATTCGGTGAACGGGATTCGGGAGTTTGCCCACGGGCGCGGGGCGGGCGTGACGTACATCCCGATCGGGCTGCCCGATATGCGAGTGGACGAGGCTCAGCTTATGCGCGAGCTCTCGCAGCCTGCCCGGGGCGGACACAACCTCTTTGCCTATCCCGCCCAGTCTAATTTTTCTTCTGTGCAGCACCCACTGCACTGGATTGAAAAAGCGCACCAGTACGGCTGGGATGTCCTGCTCGATGCGGCGGCCTTTGTGCCCACAAACAAGCTTGATTTGAGCCGTGTCAAACCGGACTTTGTACCGGTATCGTTTTACAAAATGTTCGGTTATCCAACAGGAATCGGCGCTCTGATCGCTCGCAAGGAAGCACTGGCGAAGCTACAGCGCCCGTGGTTCGCGGGCGGGACGATCACGGTGGCGTCGGTACAGGGCGACAAGTATTATCTGGCAGACGGCGCGTCCGCGTTCGAAGATGGGACGATCGATTATCTCAATATCCCCGCAGTGGAGATCGGGCTCAAGCATATCGAGTCCATTGGCTACGATGTGATGCATGAGCGCGTTTGCTCGCTCACCGGGTGGCTGCTGCAAAATCTTAACTCGTTGAAACACAACACGGGAGTACCCCTTGTCAGAGTCTACGGCCCCACAACGTTGGATCAGCGCGGCGGCGCGGTGACTGTGAATTTTTATGATAAAAGCGACAGGGCTCTCGATCATCGTTTTATCGAGCAGCAGGCGAACGAAGCAAACATTTCCCTGCGAACCGGCTGTTTCTGCAACCCCGGCGCCGGGGAAGTGGCCCTGGGCATTTCCCGCGTAGAGTTGGATGTCTGCTTCACCCAGCCCGGTCACGAGGACCGCCTGACCGTGGACGATTTCCGCCACTGCATCGACGGCAAATCCTCGGGCGCGGTGCGGATTTCAGTAGGCATGGTGACCAATTTCAACGATATTCAGGGATTTTTAGCCTTTGCGAGGAGCTTGTTATCCTGAATCTTATGTAACATTTACATTGGAGACTTGACTCGACCCTCCATTCTGCGTATAATTTAGGCGTTGGATATAAATAAAAACGAGCAAAGCATCGCAAGCGCTTGAGAGAAAACTCTCGAAGCGCTTGCCTTTGTTTGTCTCTCGCACTAGTCAACCGCCATTCGGCGCGCTGTTCAGAGACATGCTCATCAGTGTAATTCTTCCTATATTTAGAGGAGATACAAGTGGAAACCAAGGGACTGACCGCACTACGCATTAGCTTGGCCTCACCGCAAACCATTCTGTCATGGTCATATGGTGAGGTGCTTAAACCGGAAACCATCAACTATCGCCGCTTGCGCCCGGAAAAAGATGGTCTGTTTTGTGAAGCCATTTTCGGTCCGCAGCGTGACTGGCAATGTTATTGCGGAAAATATAAGAACCCCCGCTATAAAGGAATCGTCTGCGATAAGTGTGGCGTCGAAGTGACCCGCGCCGCGGTCCGCCGTGAGCGCATGGGACACATCATGCTCGCCACGCCGGTCGCGCACATCTGGTATACGCGCCGCATCCCATCCTACTTGGGAATGCTGCTCGATATCTCGCGCCGCAACCTCGACCGTGTCCTGTACTTCGCCCAGTACATCGTGACCTACGTGGACGAGGAAGCCCGCAACAAAGCCCTCAAGCGCATCGAGGATGAGATCTCCGTTTCCGAGCGCGAACAGGCAACCACCATCAACTCGAAGATCGCCGAGGTCAAGACCAAGCGCGATCATACATTGAACGACCTCAAGCAGAAAAGCGCCAGCCTTGATCAGGGATACGATGAAGCCATCGCTGAAAAACTCGATCCGGTGATCAAGGAAGGACAAAAGCTCGAGAAGCTACTCCAAGATCAAATGGGCGAAGCTGCCAAGAAGGCAGTTGTCTTCGAATTGACCAATGAGAAGATCCTGGATTCTGGCGACAAGGTTGCCGCCAAGCATCTCACGCAGGTGCAGAAGATCGTCCAGAAGAACCTCGAGACAATCGAAGGCGAGATGAAGGATGAGCGCGCCCGCCAGCTTGAAGAACTCAAGATGGAAATGGGCCGCGTCAAAGCCGATGCCGACATGCAGATGGAAGGCCTCCGCTCGCAGCTCGAGGATCAGACCTCTGCTTCCTCCAACCAGTCATCCCGCATGCGCGATGAACTGCTGGAGCTGCGCCCCTTCACTTTCTTGAGCGAGAGCCGCTATCGCGAACTCAAGCAGCGCTGGGGACAGGTCTTCCGCGCCGACATGGGCGCCGAAGCGTTCTATGACATTCTCGAACGCCTGGACCTCGATACACTGGCGAAAGAACTCTGGCAGGAAGTGCGGACGACCAAATCCAAGCAGAAGCGCAAGAAGGCCACCACCCGTCTGAAAGTTGTGGAAGCCTTCCGCCGCTCTGGCAACCGCCCCGAATGGATGATCCTGACCGTTCTACCTGTCATCCCGCCCGATCTGCGTCCGATGGTTCAGCTCGATGGTGGACGCTTTGCGACCTCCGATCTAAACGATCTCTACCGCCGCGTGATCAACCGCAACAACCGCCTGAAGAGATTGCTTGAGCTCGGCGCGCCGGATGTCATCATCCGCAACGAGAAGCGCATGCTTCAGGAGGCTGTCGACAGCCTAATCGATAACTCACAGCGCGGCAAGGCGCTCAGCCGCCGCGGACGCCGCGAGCTCAAGTCCTTGAGCGACATGCTCAAAGGTAAGAAGGGACGCTTCCGCCGCAACCTGCTCGGCAAGCGCGTGGACTACTCCGGTCGTTCCGTGATCGTGGTCGGTCCGCAGCTCAAGCTGTATCAGTGCGGTCTGCCGAAGAGCATGGCTCTCGAGCTCTATCGTCCGTTCGTGATTGCTCGCCTGGTACAAAATAATTACGCTGCCAACGTCAAGGGCGCGCGTCGTCTTATCGAGCGCAACCGCCCGGAGGTCTGGGAAGCGCTGGAAGGTGTGATCGGCGAACGCCCCGTTCTCCTGAACCGTGCGCCGACGCTGCACCGCCTGGGCATCCAGGCCTTTGAGCCGATCCTGATCGAGGGCTCAGCCATCCAACTCCACCCCCTGGTCACCACCGCTTTCAACGCAGACTTCGACGGCGACCAGATGGCTGTCCATGTTCCGCTTTCACAGAAGGCGGTTAAGGAAGCGCGCGAGCTGATGCTGGCTTCGAAGAATCTGCTCAAGCCCGCCGATGGTGAGCCGATTATCTCGCCGTCCAAGGATATGGTGCTTGGTGTCTACTATCTGACCATGGCACAAAAAGCCGCTCATAAGGGCGATGGACGTGCCTTTGCAGACATGGACGAAGTCGAAATGGCGTATACCCTGGGTCAGGTGGAAGTCCACAGCGAGATCAAGCTGCGCACAACCACCTGGTACGACGAGCAGGGCGACCGTCTGCCCGCGCCGGAAACCCGCATCATCGATACAACTGTTGGACGCGTACTCTTCAATCGCATCTTGCCTGCGGAGGTCCAGTTCGTCAACGAAAAGCTGGACAAAGGCGGCGTGAAGGATTTGATCGCAGAGGTGTATGAAATCGCCGGTCAGGAAAAGACCACTGACGTAGCTGATGCCATCAAAACCCTAGGCTTCGAATATGCGATGAGATCCGGCACCACACTTGCGGTAGCCGATATTTCCATCCCGCCGGAGCGCAAAGGTATCATCGAAGAATCACTCAAAGCTGTTGAACTGGTTCAGCGTGATTTCCGTCGAGGTCTGCTCACGGAGCAGGAAAAGAACGAGCGCGAGATCGAGATCTGGCAGAGTACCACCGACCGAGTCTCTGACGCCGTCAAGAAGCACATGGACCCCGATGGGAACCTGTCCACGATGGCCTCCTCCGGCGCAACGAAGGGTGGTTTTTCCACCATCTCGCAGCTGGCGGGTATGCGCGGTCTTATGGCTGACCCGTCCGGACGCATCATCCCGATGCCGATTCGCTCGAACTTCCGCGAGGGCCTTACGGCGCAGGAATACTTCATCTCCACGCACGGCGCACGCAAGGGTCTTGCAGATACCGCTCTGCGTACCGCGGACGCCGGTTATCTCACCCGCCGCCTGGTGGATATCGCTCAGGACATCATCATCAACGAACATGACTGCGGCACGCACGATGGAGTGATGATCCGCCGCCGCGACGATGTTGCCGGCCAGTCTATGAGCAGCCGTCTTTACAGCCGCTTGCTGGCGGAAAACGTGATCGACCCGAAGACCGGAGAGGTCATCGGTGAATACAACGACATTATCAACCAGGAACTGGCCCGCCGCATCGCTGCCTCGGGTATCGAGGAAGTGAAGGTCCGCTCGCCCCTCACCTGTGAATTACAGCACGGCATTTGTTCCAAGTGCTACGGTCTCGACCTGGGTCGCGGCAGCATGGTGGATTTGGGTTCCGCAGTCGGTATTGTGGCTGCGCAATCCATCGGCGAGCCTGGCACGCAGCTCACGCTCCGCACGTTCCACACTGGTGGTGTGGCGGCCGGCGGCGCAGACATTACGACCGGTCTCCCGCGCGTGGAAGAGCTCTTCGAAGCCCGCAAGCAGCCGAAAGGTGAAGCCATCGTGGCAGAGATCAGTGGCACGCTGCGCGTCGACCAGTCCGAAAAATATGCCGACCTGCGCGAAGTGACCATCGAGCACAGTGAGCTCGTCAGCGACGAGTACAGCCTTCCCGAAGAGTGGAAGTTCGCGGTCAAGGACGAAGCAGAGGTGAAAGCCGGCGATGTGCTGGCAACCCTGGACGACGCCAAGATCGTCGCTCAGCACGGCGGCCGCGTCCGAGTCGAAAAGAAGGATCGCAAGGTGATCGTTTCCTACGATCAAAAGGAAGCCGTCACCTACGAAATCCCGAATACCTCCCGCCTGCTCGTCAAGAACAACGACAAGGTGGAAGCTGGTCAGCCGCTCACCGAAGGTTCTCTCAACCCGCACCGCGTGTTGAAGATCCAGGGACGCGAAGCCTGCCAGATGTACCTGATGACCGAAGTACAGAAGGTGTACCGCTCGCAAGGACAGAACATCCACGACAAGCACTTCGAGGTCATCATCCGCAAGATGATGAGCAAGGTGCAAGTCACCCGCCCCGGCGATACCAAGTTCCTGCCTGGCGACCCGGTGGACCGCCTCGAGCTGCGCAAGATGAACGAGCAGTTGCTTGCCGAAGGCAAACAGCCCGCCCGGTTCTCGGAAGTACTGCTGGGTGTCACGAAGGCATCGCTCAGCACAGACTCGTTCCTCTCCGCCTCCTCGTTCCAGCACACCATCAAGGTGCTGGCGGGAGCAGCCATCGGCGCCACAACCGACCCGCTCTTTGGCTTGAAGGAGAACGTGATCATCGGCAAGCTCATCCCGGCAGGGACAGGCTTTATCCACGGTCGCTTCGCCAATGAGGAGAGCGACGGCAGCTCCTCGCAGTGGACGGAAATTTCGTCCGATGCGACCGCAGCAGACTAACGAATTCAATCAAGGGCGACCCAAACGGGTCGCCCTTTTGATTCAAGATACCATGGTTGGTCTCGATACGCTCCTCGGCGAACACTCGGAGCTACTCGACTACCGATGAATTCCTTAAATCAAATGGGCGACCCAACCGGGTCGCCCTTGATCTTGTTGCTTAGTCTGCCGCTGTCGCATCGGACGAAATTTCCGTCCACTGTGAGGAG
>DATHTL010000197.1:0-75377 GCA_035463255.1 Anaerolineales bacterium
CCAACCGGTAGCGTGGAAGCAGTGCGTGTCCGCGGACCTTATGACTGGGAGATCATGGGGAAAACACTGCTCAAGGTAATGCCGGCGGAGGGTCGATAATACATCCGCTGAAATCATGTGCCCGCGAACAAAGGAGCAGACTGCAAATTATAACCAAATGCTCAACACAGCATGCACCTGACCCCGCCAGCGGGTATCCTAACGTGTGCTACGCAAACGCGACAATGTGAGCTCCATTGCTTATGAAACCACAAATCTCTTATGTCATTTGTGCTGTACAAAGAAGCGGCAGTTTCCTGTTATGTGAAGCCCTGAAGAATACAGGCTTGGCAGGATTTCCAGAAGAATACTTCCTACCTGGCGAAGGGTGGGAAGATGGTTGGTGGGCACGGCAGCATGGAGTTACATCTCGGGCAGATTACCTCAATCTTGTCTTTGAGCAGGGGACTTCATCCAACGGGGTATTTGGAACAAAGATCATGTGGAATTACTTTCCTACCATGCTCAACAGTCTCCAGGAGCTTCCAGAATATAAAGGCTTGGATGCCCCCCAACTCATGGCATCCTTATTTCCGAATGTCCGCTATATCTGGATCGTCAGACGGGATAAGGTGCGTCAAGCTGTCTCCTGGGCAAAGGCGGGGCAGACCGATATTTATGCGTTGCACAAAGGGGGGACACCTAACCCAAAACAAGAGCCAACCTTTGATTTCGGGTTCATCGACCAGCTGCACCATCTCATTTTAGAGGGCGAAACAGGCTGGCAAAGCTTTTTTGAAGCCTGTGGAACCCGGCCCTTCAAAGTAGAGTATGAAGAACTGGTAGAAGCATATGAACCTACCGCACTTAGAATCCTTGATTACTTGAATGTTTCCTATCCGAAGAATTTGGTGTTCGGTGAAAGGCGTCTTCAAAAACAAGCAGATGCCCTGAACGAAGCATGGGTGAGGAAGTATATTGAGATGAAGCAAGCAGACGAATTCGCATAACACACCGTCCACCCGGGCAACGTACGCTGGGCTTAAACACTGTTGGCCCTATTCAAAAAACTACGGTTCAAGAGAGTCCCGCTCTCATCGAATGGAACAATCAATGATCACTTACGAAAATTCAACGCTCACGCAAAACAAAGAATATCTGAACAGTTATGTAGATGGGATTTCGATCCCATACGATGACTTCTTGGAGGAACATATTCTCAACTCCGAGATAGTTTCCATTTTTTTCAAAGGAGAACAAATCGGCTTCTTTGGGAAACAAGGCCGTTTGATCACCATCTTTTTTATAAAGGACGAATATTTTTGCAAGGCGAACGAAGTTTTTGTCGATATAAAAATGCGATTTGGTATACAGGAAGCATTTGTCCCAACGACCGATCTTGGTTTTATGTCCGTTGCGCTCGAAAAATTTGCAGGTTTGGAGACACAGGCTTTGCACTTTACGGAAACAAATGCCGTTGTGCGGCCGCCCGAATTCTCAATGGATCATTTCAGATTAGCAACCGAAAATGATTTGCAGGCAATTGAACAGCTCGCTGGCGATTTTCTGGACCGATACGAGGAAAGGATCAGGAACAATCAGATCTATCTCTTAGAAGAGAATCATGAAATCATTGGATTGGGGGTACTGGTCGAAAATAAAATCATGCGAAATTGCATTGGAACGGGGATGTTTACAAAGGAAAGCAGGAGAGGGGAAGGGATTGGAAGATCGATTATCTTGCACCTGAAAGCGATCACTCATGAGGCAGGAAAAACACCTGTGCCAGGGTGCTGGGTTTACAACACAAATTCAAAGAAAACGCTTGAAAGCGCCGGATACATCAGCAAATCAAAGCTGCTCAAGTTTCATTTTTAAGGAATCATTGAGTTCACTAGCAGGAGGTCACCAGCAATGCCATTTTCAATTCGAGCCACCATCCTGATCATCGGGATATTGTTTTCTCAGCTAATGAGTGCGTGCGTGCCCCAAACCTCCGCGCCCCAGACTCCGGAAACTACAGCACTTGCTCGGGTCACCATCCCTGAGACAGAGATAAGGCAGATCGAGTCGTCAAAGACCGGCCGCAGCTACGATATTTATGTCCGTCTGCCCAGCGGATACGAGCAAAATCAGAAAAAATATCCCATCCTCTATGTGCTCGATGGACAGTGGGATTTCAAGCTGCTCGATTCGATCTATGGCGGACTTGTATATGACGGGTTCGTTCCTGAGATGATCATCATCGGCATCACGTACTCCGGTGATGACCCAGACTATGGCTCCCTGAGAACGATGGACTATACGCCGATGCATGATCTGTTCTTTCCAGGTTCGGGCGACGGGCCCAAATTCTTCGCTTTTTTCAAAGAGGAATTGATCCCCTTCGTTGAGTCCACCTACCGGGTGGACCCCTCGCAGAGAGCCCTGATGGGAGGCTCGTTCGGCGGTACGTTCACACTGTATGCCATGTTCACCGAGCCAACGCTTTTCAGTGGATATGTGGCCGCCAGCCCGATCGTCGTCTTTGGGAATAAAGATGTTTTCAGGCAAGAAGCTGCCTATGCCAGCAGCCATCCGGATTTGCCCGTCCGGCTATTCCTGAGCGTCGGGGAACTGGAGGACATGAGACAACCAGTGGAGGAGTTCATGCAAGTCCTCAACGAGCGTAACTATACCGGGCTTGAAATGATGACGCGCACGATTGAAGGCGAGGAGCACGCAGGCAATAAACCAGAAGCTTACAACCGCGGGCTGAGGTTTATTTTTCAGGACGAGTGATGTCTCGAATGCAAGAGATGATAACCCTCCTCGTCAGGCGGACGCGGGCACATCAATAACATGCCAGAATTCAAATCCCGGAAACTTGCAGTCCTTCTGGACATGGCTGGATGTCCAAACCGCTGTCGGCATTGCTGGTTGGGTCATCCACCAAATCGACGCGTCCCTGAGGATACGTTGCGCTGGGTCGTAAAACAATTCCGGGACTGGATCCGCCCCCGGGAAAGGAAACCCTTTGCAAAACCCCTGACGGTCATGACGTGGTACCGGGAGCCCGATTATGCGTCGAATTATCGCGCGTTGTGGGAACTGGAAAAAGAATTGAGCGATCTGGGGTCTGCCGTCCGATTTGAGCTCCTGAGCATCTGGCGATTAGCCCGAGACAAGGACTATGCCCAATGGGCGCGTGACATCGGTACAGAAGTGTGCCAGATCAGCTTTTTTGGTCTGGAGAAAACCACTGATACCTTCACTCACCGGCGCGGTTCTTTCCAGGATAATCTCCTGGCAACCGAGCGACTGCTGGAAGTTGGAATACGGCCCCGCTGGCAATTGTTCCTGACCGAGCGCCTCATACCTGAACTGGAGGCATTTGTCGCCCTCATCCATGCTATGGATCTGGAAAGGCGGGTCCGTACTCTAGGATATGAGTTCGAGGTGTTCGTTCATCCCATCGCTCCGGACGGGGAGGCATTCAACATCGAGCAGCTGCGCCCCACGGTGGATGCGTTGGATTCCATTCCAGGCTACCTGGCGGAAAAGACCAAAGACTATCAAGACGCCTCAACCTTGGAAGAATGTTTGGGCAAAGCAGAAAAAGACTGGATCCCCGAACTATTGGAGGAGAATGAGCCCTTTGCTACATTTCCTCCCACCCTGGCTTTCATGGTCACGCCAGAACTGGATGTGTTCTCCAACCTGGCAGAGCCCATGCCGTGGTGGAAGCTGGGCAACCTGCGGGCAGACGGCGTGGATGCAATCCGGCATTGTTTTGAAAACGACGAAGCCCCTGGTTTGCAGGTCAATTTCCATGTGCCTGTTTCCCAACTGACTCGAACATACGGACGCGAAAATAGCCGGTACATCTACACACGAGAAGATTTGATCCTGCGCTGGCTTAGAATGTGGGGAGAAGAATACTGGAAAAGTAGGTCAGGCTAAAAACCTGACAACTACAGGGACGCCGCGATATTGGGCGGACGCCTTGCGAAACTCGCCCTACAAACTGGAAAGCAAAAGACCGGCTTTCGCCGATCTCTTTTAGACATCGAATGATGTCATCCAATTGATGAGGAAAACACAACCCCTGATCGCCTACTCTACTTCGTTATACGGCGCTTTTTCATTGCTAATTTGCTTGGCCACCTCGAGCAAGGCTTTCTGCTCGGTCGCGGTAATGCGTCCTTTTTTCTCGAGCAGATCGAGAGTCTTCTCAAGTTCTGAGCTTTGAATCTGAAACCAACCCTGGCGGATCATTGCGTCCATAGCTACGTATGACGCTGAATTATGCATGTACCTCCTGGAGTTCACTCTCATTATCGCGCAAACCGGTCGCGCGAGTCAACAATGAAACAGCCCAGTTCCATTAAACTGGGCTGTAATTCTTTAAAGCTGGATGTCATCAATGCTGCACATTCATGATTCCGGCTTCTGCCAGTTTCTTTTGTTACACCTTCACAGGCTGTCTTTTATATTTCTTCAACGCGCTCCAGCCCACCAATTGCTTATCCTTTTCATCCCAGAGGCGGAAGGACAACGACTTCAAGCTGTGCTGGAAGGTCAGCGGCTCGATCTGGAACTCAGGGTTTTCGTTGTGACATTTCTCGAGCTTGTAATTGGGGATCCTAGGGCTGAGGTGATGGATGTGGTGGAAACCGATGTTCCCCGTGAACCACTGCAGCAGCTTGGGAAGCTTGTAGAACGAGCTGCCGTCCATGCCGGCGTTGAAAAACTCCCATTCGGTGTGGCGCTCCCAGTATGTCGGGTCAAAGTTGTGCTGCACGTAGAAAAGCCAGACCCCTACTCCACAGGTGATCAGCAAGATCGGTCCTTCCACCAGCAAGAACGCCGCCCAGCCGATTTCCAGCACGAGCCAGCCAACGACCGCGGCGAGAGCAATGTTGGTCCAGATCACGCTGCTTTTCTCTCGCTTGCCGGCGTCCCTTTCGAAGAAGCGATGCGTGACCACAAAGACAATCACCGCGCCCACCGTGAACAGGATGATCGGGCTGCGCATAATGCGATAGCCCACTTTGACATACCACGGCGCGGCGAGATATTCCTCCACTGTCATCGTGTACACGTCGCCGATGCCGCGCCGGTCGAGGTCGCCTGCGGTGGCATGGTGGATGGCATGGCTGTGCTTCCACTGCTGGTACGGGGTCAGCACCAGCACGCCGAGCACCAGCCCCAGTTTGTCGTTGGCTCTTATGCTTTTGAAAAACGAACCGTGACAGCAATCATGGAAGATGATAAAACACCTCGCCATGAACCCGGCGGTCGGCACGGCTAGCAGCAGGGTCAGCCAGTAACCCACCTCGAGGCTGCGATACATGAGGTACCAGCCAACAAAGAATGGGATGACCGAGTTGACGATCTGCCAGACACTGCGCCATGTTTCCGGGTACGCATACTTTGAAACGATCCCCTGCCATTTAAATTTTTGAGTCGTCATCGCTCCTCCAGATTGATTTGGCGACCCTTATTGTACTTTATTCAAAAGCTCGGAAAGCGACAAATCCGCCAGTGACCTTAATGTCAGGTTAGCATGTTCGATGGAGAGCAGCGATGTGACCTGATTGGGCACCGCCACGACAAAGATTCCCGCAGATCGGGCGGCGCGGACGCCATTTGGCGAATCCTCGAAGACGATGGCTTCGTTCTTCCGCACCTTGAGCTGATCCAGCGCCAACAGGAACAGATCCGGGTTTGGCTTGGTCCGGCCAACTCCCACATCGTCCGCGCAGATCACTTTGTCGAAATAGTCAAAGACGCCGAGACGTTTGGCGTGCGTGTCCACCCATGAATGCATCGAGCTGGAGGCAATGGCGAGCCTGAGCCCCAGCCGTTTCGCCTCGTGCAGGTAGTCCATCACGCCCGGCATCACCGTCTGTTGATCCACGAGGGAATGACTGATATGCGTCTGTCGCTTCTGCAGGTCATCCAGATCGAGCGGATCACTCAATAGACCTTGCAAATGGACCGCCGCGTTAAAGGTCGATGCCCCCGTCCCGCCGATAATTTGCGCCCATGATTCCAGAGGAAATGGAAAGCCATACTCAGCGTAAATATTTTCCCAGGCATGTACATCGGGCGTCTCCGTATCTAGGATCAGCCCATCGAAGTCAAAAATCAAAGCTTTTATCTGCATAGCCGCCAAATTATACCTGAGCCCCCGAACAGGGGAGGTGCTATACTGTCCTCTCAACGCGAAGTGATTGATGAAAAGGAGCAGATGAATGGAAGACATCTATTATTCAGGCTACATCGAGCTCGATAAGATCCTGAACAGCCAGCATCCGAAGAGCTTTTCCTCCCCTGAGGAAGGCAATGATGAGATGCTGTTCATTATTGTCCATCAGGTCTATGAGCTTTGGTTCAAGCAGATCCTCTTCGAGCTCAACCTGGTGCGGCACATCTTCACCCAGGGCCGCATCAATGACAACTCAGATGACCTCAGCCGTGTCGTCCAGAAGATCAAGCGCATCGGCAAGATTTTGGAGCTGATCGACCAGCAGGTGACCGTCCTTGAGACCATGACCTCGCTGGACTTTCTCGAATTCCGAAATCTTTTGTTACCTGCCTCCGGATTTCAGAGCAAACAGTTCCGCCTGATCGAGGCCAAGCTGGGCCTGAAAATGGAACAACGCTATAAGAGGGAATATTATAAATACACACGCCGCGGCAGCCTATCCGAAGCGGACCTGCAAGAAATCAACCAGGCAGAAAGCGAGAGTACGCTCAAGGAATTGATCATTGAGTGGCTGGAGCGTATGCCTTTCTTTGAAGAAGAATACTGGAGAGATTACAAGCAGGCCGCTGAATCAGATTCGACGCACATGCACAAATTCTGGGTCGACTATCGCAACGCTTATAAGAACAGCCTCTCAAGTAACGAGTCCGAGCGATTGGCAGAGTTTGATAAAGTTTTCTTCGAAGAGGGTCGGGGTCACGTTTCACCCGCCGCGATGCGCGCCGCGCTGTTTATTACCATCTATCGCAACCTGCCGATCTTCCACATGCCGTTTGAGTTGCTCAACACGTTATCCGAGATCGACGAGCTACTCTCCAACTGGCGTTACCGGCACTTCATGATGGTGCGCCGGATGATCGGTCTGCGGGTGGGCACCGGCGGCACCAGCGGAGCGGGATACCTCGAAGGGACATTGAGCCAGCACTATGCCTTCCGCGAAATCACAGAAGTGGCAACGTTCCTGATCGAGCGGAGCAAGCGTCCTGTGCTGCCGAACGCGTTGAAGGAAAAGGTCAGCTTTAATTTATAGTGGATTTGAATCTATGCACATATCTTCACGCTATCGTGCTCTCGTGTGGGGATTTATCGTCATCGCCATCCTTATAAATATTGCCGGCTATGTTTGGGATTTGTATGAAAGGTTTAGCTGGTTCGACGAAGTCCTGCATGCCTTTACCACGTTTGCCCTGACGTTGCCGGTTGCCTTATTGCTATACAATGTGGTGCTCATGGGTGCACACACTCAGCGCGTCCTGTTCGTTCTTGTGGTTGCCAGCCTGGGCATTGCCATCGGGGTACTCTGGGAGATTGCCGAATGGGCGTATGATCAAATGGTTCCTGAGAATGCCATTCTGGGCAAATTAGATACGATCATCGACCTGGTCATGGACATCATTGGAGGAGCGCTGGCGGGGATCGTGAGCGCTGGAATGATCAAAGCAGAATAGCAAATCGCTATACAACCGTTTTAGAAACACAGGAACGGAGCTTGGTCCAGTCGGTGTATTCCCTGTAAAAATGGAATGTGGAATTTTGATATGACGTTGACAACTGAACAAATTACAGCCATGTGCCAGCGTGGATTTGGTACCAGTGTAGAGATCGGTTCCATTCAGAAGCTTGGCGGCGGGACTTTCAACACTACTTATCTCATCACGTTTGCAAGTGGACCTAAAGTCATCCTGCGGGTAGCTCCACTCCAGACGGCCAACACTGCCTGGGAGGATGCCTTCCTGATGCGTTCCGAGCACGCCATGCAGCCCTTTTTTGCTCCCATTGCCGCGCTGATGCCCAGAACGCTCCTTGTGGATTTCACGCACCAGCTCATTGACCGGGACTACATGTTCCAGACTTTTACTGAAGGCAAGCGCTGGGATGACACCTGGGATGATTTACTCCCTGAAGAGAACGCTCTCTTGTGGCATCAATTTGGGGAAATCATGAAACAGATCCATGAGGTCCGCGGTGAACGGTTCGGCTTGCCCCGCCCTGGCTTTCAATTTGAGCGCTGGAGCGAAACGGTCATCGATCGCATGGAGCGCACCCTGCGCGCGTCAAAGGACCTTCAGCTTGGTGCAAAAAATTTCGCGCCGATCATCGAGATGATTCGCGCGCATCCTGAACCCCTGGACGAAATTCAGGTCCCGCGCCTGCTGCATGGGGATCTGTGGCTGTTCAACCTCCTGATCGAACGAGGTGCCAACGGGCCGGCCATCGTCGGGGTCCTCGACGCCGACCGCTCCTGGTGGGGCGACCCGATGGCAGACTGGACCATGTTCATTCTGGCTCACGCCGAGCCCGAGGAAGGGCATCACCATTTCTGGCAGGCATATGGCCGGACTGAGGATTCCAAGGGTGCCAGATTCAGAAAAACCGTTTATGACGGCATGCACGCAGGCATTGCCCTCGTCTGGTCCGCCCAGCATAAGGATGAAGGAACGATGCAGAAAGCCCAGGAAACGTTAGGTGAGGTCGTAGAGGCACTTCCGTTGCTCTTCTAGCAAGCGACGTTTCTTGTGAGTTCGTCACGAGTGGAGCAGCTCAACAGCGATCACCCGAAGAAAAATTTACTCAGAGTATAAGTTTGGAATGCTTCCAAAATGGACGCACCTTTCCAACACCGGGGGCGTATAATTTAATAAGGTGTGCATCAACCGCCGTCCACCGGACAAGGAGTCTTCACCATGGAAGAGAAGAACACCCTTACCAAAGTCCTAGCCATCGCCGGGACTGTGCTCGTCTGGTTCCCCATCCTTGCACCGATCCTGCTCTCCATTCTCCTATTTGCTACCCAAGGTAGATTCCTGTTCGACTATCTCATGCCGGCCGAACTCTTTCTCTTTGCCCTGGCCGGCAGCGGACTGCTCCTCTGGGCAACTCTGCGCGCTCACTCACACGTGAAGTTCATCGCCTGGGGCCTGGGAATGGCAGTTTTCATGCTTTCTGGTGTGCTGTGGTTCGCTGAGGCGACCGGGCTGGCATCTGGCGAGGCGGAACCCACCGGCTGGCTGTGGGGCATCGCGACGACGGGACTTGCCCTCTATTCACTGGGATTGATGATCATGGGAACTGGCGGGGCGTTGCTGTTACAAGATTTGTTTAAGAAGCAACGGCTGTCTGCATAAGGGGCCTAAACATGGCTAAGAAAAAGAATCCTTCCAAACTTCCGAAGGCTACGGCTCAACAAAGCAAACCGGATACCGAACTGCCAGGCTGGCCAGGATATCGGACTCGAGCGGGTCGCTCGGGCTATGACCCGATCGACACGGACATCGAGTCTGCCCACACGGCCGGCACGTTGATCCACAAATTGTTTACCGGTCGTATTCGTAATCCCGTTCATCTGTTTCTTGTGGGCGTGCTGGGACTCGCGTTGATCGCGCCACTTATTTTTGCAGTGTCAGAGGCGTGGAACAGGAATGTGTTCTCCTGGGATGCATGGGTGTATCTGGGGATTGCAGGAATTGCTGGTCTCATCATAACGATCAATTTCATTAAGAACTTGATTCAAAATGTTTTTCATTAGCCGGTCAGGCTTGTCGCAGATGTTGTGTCCGTAGGCTATTCCAAGCCAGTGGGGCAGCTCGACATTGGCGATACTGCGCTGGTCAGGAAAGGACTTGATATGAACTTAAGTTCACTGGATGTTGTCGGTTATCAGAATCAACAGGTCCCTGCTACGTTTATTGCTCATCCAAATCCCGCGAACCATTTAGGGATTATCTTGCCAGGCTATCGCTATGCGGCAGAAATGCCTCCCCTGCATTATGCCGGGCGAGTGTTGCTCAACCAGGGAGCAGACCTGCTGCGCGTGGAATATGCCTATTACCGAACCGATTTCCAACAACGGCCCGAACACGAGCAGGATAAATGGATTTCGAGCGATGTGTTGGCAGCCTGTGAGGCCGGGCTTGCCCGGCGCCAGTATGAAAAGATCACTCTGGTTGGAAAATCTCTGGGAACGATTGCCATGGGGCATCTATTATCCGACAGCCGTTTTCAGAAGGCAACCTGCGTATGGCTGACACCGATCTTGACCGTTGAGTGGCTCTGCTCACGCATCGAGCAACTGCACCCGCGCTCCCTCTTCGTCATCGGGACGGCGGATCAATTTTACAAGCCTGATCTCCTTAAACAGCTCCAACATGCGACTCATGGACAGGTTGTCGTTCTCGAAGGGGTGGATCATAGTTTGGAACTTCCGGGGGATATCCCACAATCGCTCAGAATACTAGATCAGATTGTACAGGCGCTCCAGACATTTCTGCAGGAACCAGCCAAAAGCATGTAAAATTCAGCGGTTTTGATCAGAAGCGGGGAAGAAATGATACATTCGGAATAGCGAACAGGTGTTCTGATATACTATATTCCAGATATGCTGAGCGAGGCCCAGATCCTTCAAGATCATTCTGCCTGCATAGATGATGTGATGCGATACATCCGCGCCCACATCCACGAGCCGCTCGACCGCGAAACGCTGGCGGCGGTGGCAGGGTTTTCCATCCCCCACTTCCACCGTGTGTTTACGGCCCACGTAGGTGAGAGCGCCATCAGCTACATCCGCCGTATGCGCCTGGAGCGCGCGGCGCGCAAGCTACGCATGGGTGCCGTGGATATTACCGAGGTGGCTCTGTCTGCCGGGTATGACTCCCACGCGGCGTTTAGCAAAGCGTTCAAGCAGCAGTTTGGTCTCAGCCCCAGTGAGTTTCGTCAGCTTGGCTGCTGGGCAGCCACCCAACTTCTGAGGAAAGGATAAACGATCATGAAAATCAAGTTGACCAGCGTATCTATCGACGACTACGACAAGGCACTCAAGTTTTATACGGAGATCATGGGGTTTGTTAAAAAGCAGGATATCCCTCTGGGAGAGGGCGCCCGCTGGATCACGGTGGTCTCCCCTGAAGAGCCCAACGGCACAGAACTGCTGCTTGAGCCGAACGCCAGTTACCCTGCCATGAAGGCACTCAAAGAATCTCTCGTCAAAGATGGGATACCCTTTACAGCGTTCCTGGTGAATGATGTTCAACAGGAATATGAGCGAATGAAGGAACGCGGCGTGGAGTTCACCATGGAACCAACCAATATGGGCGTGTGGACCGCGGCTGTGTTTGATGATACCTGTGGAAACCTGATCGAGATTTTCCAGATCAATTCCATGTAAAGTAGGGCGGGTTTTCAACCTGCCACCACTTACAATCGTCACGCTACAAGCGTGACCTACGCAACTGATCTATCAAATAAGAACGGAGACAGGAAATTCCTGTTTCCGTTCTTATTTCATTTTCCACGTAGTACCAAAATCCTACCTCTTAGCCTTGACATATTCCCATATAGGTATATAATTTTGATATGGCACGCATCCCCACCACCTACGATCCCTTCAATGCTGTTGCGGAACCCAAACGCCGCAAGATCATTGAGGTGATCGGCGCCAGGGAACTTTCAGTCAACGAGATCATTGAGCTTCTCGGCTGGCCGCAGCCGATGGTCTCCAAGCACCTGGCGGTATTGAAGAAGGTCGGGCTGGTGCGTGAGCGCCGGGATGGACGACAGCGGCTGTATCGGGTCAACATGGACAAGCTGAAACCCATCCATGATTGGGTCACCCCGTTTGAGCGGTACTGGAGCGAGAGCTACGACCGCCTCGACGACGTTCTATCGGATATGCAGAAAAAGGAGAAACAAGATGACGGAGAAAAAGAATAAAACCACGATCACGGCCGAGCCTGGCAAGCAAGAGCTGTTCATTATCCGTGAATTCGACGCGCCGCGCGAGCTCGTCTTCAGAGCTCATACCGACCCGGCAATCTATGCCCGTTGGGTGGGTCCGCGCGACCTGACTATGTCCCTTGGAACCTTTGAGCCGGTCAGCGGCGGCCGCTGGCGCTTTATCCAGAAGGATAAGGATGGCAATGAATTCGGCTTCCATGGCGTGTATCACGATATCACTGCCCCGGAGCGAATCATCGGCACGTTCGAGTTCGAAGGTCTCCCTGAAGCTGGACATGTGATCCTGGAGACAACCACCTTCGAGTCTCTGCCCGGGAATCGGACCCGCATCACAACCCAGTCTGTTTACCGGTCAGTGGAGGATCGTGATGGCATGATCGCCGCCGGCATGGAGAGCGGCGTGGTGGATGGCTTCGAGCGCCTGGATGAGATTCTGCAAGGAATGAACCAGGGCTAACGCTTTCCGGGTAGAGCCCGCCACCGAAAAGTGGATCAAGTTACTATCTGTCAATTTCTTAGAGTTAAGGAGAAAAGCTCATGTCTACGAATAATCGTGTTCAATCGGTAGAGAACGAGGCGCAGGTTCAATATCAGCCTGCATTTCCCAACCCTGATCTGCAGCGTCTGGACCGGTTAGTCGGCACGTGGAAGATCTTTGACCCAAGCGGCAAAGGGGCAATTACAGGTCAGGTCACTTACGAATGGGTGGAGGGTGGTTTCTTCCTCAGGCAGCACTTCGACCTCGTCCATGAAGGACACAGAAACAAAGGCATCGAGATGATCGGTCATTTCCAGATGTTTGGCGAAGACGCGAGCGAGGAGATCAAGACGCGCGTCTACAGCTTCCTGGATGGAATGACGCTCGATTATGTATACGAGCTTGTTGACGACACCCTCATCATCTGGGCTGGAGAAAAAGGCTCTCCAGCGTATTTCAAAGGTCAATTTAGTGAAGATGGAAATATGCTTACGGGTGCCTGGGTCTATCCTGGCGGCGGTTATGAGTCGAGGATGACCCGAGTGCGATAAGTGGCAAATGCCTTTAAGGCAAGGAGGCTACATGGGAAAAGTTGCTTTCAATATGACTATCTCGCTGGATGGCTTCGTGGCGGGTCCGAATGACAGCCCGGAAAAAGGTCTGGGCGATGGCGGCGACGCGCTTTTCAAATGGTACTTCAGTGGCGATACCGAGGTCCCTATATCGGATGGCAACATGGTGCTCAAGGTCTCACCGCAAAGCGCCGAGATCCTGCAGGAGGCGTTCAAGAATTATGGCGCGGGAGTATGGGGACGCAAGACGTTTGATATTGCCGGTGCGTGGGGCGGTCATCCGCCGGGGTCACCCTGTTTTATCGTTACGCATCGAGTGCCCGAGGAGTGGGTCTATGAAGGATCGCCATTCACATTTGTCACCGACGGCGTGGAAAGCGCCATTCGCCAGTCAAAGCAGGTCGCGGGAGAAAAGGACGTTGTGATTTGCACGGCGAGCATCCTGCAGCAATGTCTCAACGCCGGTCTGATGGACGAAATTCACGTTGATGTCGCTCCACTCCTTCTCGGCAAAGGTGTGCGTCTGTTCGATCATCTGAACATAGAGCCGATCGAGCTGGAGATCATCCGTGTAATCAACGCGCCCAATGTCATCCACCTTGGATACCGCGTTGTCAAGTAACTTACCGCTTGTCTCATAAATAATTAAACTTTTCCACTGTGTTTCTAGGCTGAAATTCAAACTCTGAGTTTAGATAATTATGCGGCACTCTGTAGACGTGTAGGAGCATTCATATGAGAACAGTCACTTCCAAAGATGGTACGGTGATCGCCTTCGACCAATCTGGCTCTGGACCGGCGGTTATCCTTGTCGATGGCGCGCTGCAATATCGAGCCTTTGACCAGGGGATGAAGCAGCTCGCTGATCTATTGGCGCAGCATTTCACCGTGATCCACTTTGATCGTCGCGCACGCGGCGATAGCACAAATGCGCAGTCGTTCCCGTTTGATCGGGAAGACGGCCTTCGACGCGAAATTGAAGATCTCGAAGCTCTCATCGATGAAGCAGGCGGGTCCGCGTTTATCTACAGCATCTCCTCCGGCGCGGCCCTTGCGATGGAGGCAGCCGCCCGGCTCAACGGCAAAATCAAGAAACTGGCCATGTACGAGGCTCCCTACAATGATGATGAAACTGCCCGGCAGGCCTGGAAAGACTATACCAGACAGCTGGAGGATCTCCTGAAAGACGACCGCAAGGGTGATGCAGTCGGACTCTTCATGATGCTGGTGGGAGCTTCTGCGGATGACGTCGCAGGTATGAGGCAGCACCCCATGTGGCCGCTGTGGGAATCGGCCGCGCCGAGCCTCGCTTATGACCACATCGCCGCTCTTCCTGAGGATAGCTCGGTGCCCGTCGAGACGGCAGCCTGGGTTAAGGTGCCAACACTTGTCATGACGGGAAGTGCAACTTATCCGTTCACGCACGAATCGGCAAAGACACTTGCAACCGTGATCCCCCACGCAGAACACAGAGTTCTCGAGGGACAGACGCACGAAGTGGACTCGCAGGCGCTGGCGCCTGTCTTGATTGAGTTCTTCAAAAGTGAATAAGTAACAGGTACATCCGCACGGCCAGTTCCTGGCACTCATCAGTCACAAAAGGGACGGCAGAATTCTGCCGTCCCGACCGTTTAAAAGCGCCCGGTTAACTTTAGCCCAGCAATGATTTTCAGCGATCTGTTGCTATAATGGTATTGATGACTCACACCTGATTTTTAGAACTACTGGTGAGGTGGATATGACAAGCGAGTTGAAATTGATGTGCATCGTTGCTCATCCCGATGATGAATCACTGGGCATGGGCGGCACGCTGGCGAAGTATGCCGCGCAGGGGGTCGAGACCTATCTGATCACCGCGACGCGCGGCGAACGAGGCTGGTGGGGCGACGAAAAAGATTTTCCCGGGCTGGAGGAGCTCGGCAAAATCCGTGAGGCAGAGGTGCTCTCAGCAGCACAGGAGCTTGGGGTTTGCGAGGTCAATTTCCTGGATTACATCGACGGCGATCTCGACCAGGCCCATCCTTCAGAAGCCGTGGCAAAAATCGTCGAACACCTGCGAAGAGTGCGCCCGGATGTCGTCATCACTTTCGATCCCAACGGTTCCTACGGCCACCCGGACCACATTGCCATTTGTCAGTTCACCACGGCCGCTGTGCTTGCTGCGGCAAATGCGGGCTATCCAAATGCCCACCCTACGCACAGCATTTCGAAACTATATTACATGGCCTGGCCGCATGGGAAATTCGAGGCTTATGAATCCGTTTTCGGTGAACTCAACATGCAGGTGGATGGCACGGCGCGCCGTACCACGCCCTGGCAAGACTGGGCAGTCAGCACGGTGATCGATACGGCCGACTATTGGCCCACGGTCTGGAAGGCGGTTGCCTGTCATAAATCCCAACTGACAGCCTATAGCCAGCTCGAGCATCTCTCGCCTGAGCATCACAAAGCGCTGTGGGGCACACAGGAATATTATCGCGTGCTCAGCCTGGTCAATGGTGGGCGCGCCCGAGAAACCGACCTGTTTGAAGGGTTGCGATAAGAGCAGCTATTCATGGGCGAAGCAGGATGTCTATGGATTACGATGTAATCGTTGTCGGTGGGCGCGTGGCGGGTTCCGTCCTTGCCACAATCTTGGGCCAGCGCGGCCAGCGCGTGTTGGTGCTGGAAAAAAGTCACTTTCCGAGTGATACTCTATCGACCCATTTCTTTCGTGCGCCGGCATTGCGCGTCTTTGAGCGCATGGGCATTCTGGAAGAGGTCAAATCTGCCGCGCCGCCCCTCACGCTCCAATGGAATTACATCGATGGTCACGTGATCACAGAACCGGTCAAAACAGATGAGGAACATCTGCGCTTCTTTCTGTGCGAGCGACGGATCACGCTCGACTGGATTTTGTTCCAGCGCATGGCGCGCGAGCCGAGCGTGGAGGTCCGTCAGGACGCACAGGTCCGGGAGTTGATCTGGAAGGATGATCGTGTGGCAGGTGTCCGCTGGTCAGAGAAAGAGGGCATGAACGAGGCAAGCGCGCGGGTCGTAGTCGGCGCGGATGGGTTTTATTCCATGCTTGCAAAAATCGTCGTGCCCGCCTATGAAACTTCCTTCCCTGTGCAACGCTGCATGTACTATACCTATTTTCAGGGGCTTGAACCGCTGGATGATGGATCCATTGCAGAACATCATTTCGTAGGTAACACACTCACCTACATTTTCCCCACCGACGCGAGCCTGACTCTAGTAGCGATCAGTCTGCCGATCAGTGAGTTCTCCTCACTCAAGAAGGAACCGTTGAAGCAGGTGCGTTCCCATCTTGAATCGCTCCCACTGCTTGCGCCGCGGCTGTGCGGTGCGGAGGTCACCGCTGAGGTCAAAGGAGCGGGGAATATTCCCGGCTACCAGCGCGTCCCGTATGGCCCTGGGTGGGTCTTAACCGGCGACGCGCATCAGATCATGGACCCGTGGAGCGGGATGGGTATCGATCATGCTACCACTCATGCATCACTGCTCGCGGATGCGCTCAAGGGCTACCTGCAGGAAACTACATCCTGGGAGACTGCCATGAGCAAATACCACACGCAGGCACGCCAGTGGAGCGAGAAGACTTACCGCCGCACCTGCACCTTTGCCGCCGACTTGCGCCCCATGACACGCGCAGCCCTGCAACGGCGCGGACTGGCCTGAAGAATATGTTTCACAACTTACCTCACCGAAAATAAAATACGGAAACAGCAAATCTACTGTTTCCGTATTTATAATGAAGATAAAGCGCTATGTCAGAACAATTTCAACACGGCATTGCTGGCCCAGGCAAACAGGAACTGAGGCACGAGGCTGATGACCACGGTTGCAACGGCTGTACCGATGGTCGTGAGATCTAGGAAGGACTCACGTTCCGTGGTCGGCTCGCCATCGCGCATGTACATGATCACAACTACGCGCAGATAGTAATAGGCAGAGATCAGCGAGGTCAGCACACCGATGATCGCCAGACCCGTGAACCCGCCGGCGATCACAGCGCGGAAGAGATAGAACTTGCCGACCAGCCCGATCGTGGGAGGGAGCCCAATGAGGGAGAGCATAAAGATCGTCATCGCGGCTGCCAGAGCCGGATGCTTACGCGCCAGACCGGCATAGTCTGCGATCTCCAATCCCCTGCCTTCCGATTTTTCGAGCGCGATCACCACACCCCAGGCCCCGAAATTCGTGATGGCATACGCCACCAGATAGAACAGACCCGCAGCGACTGATACGGGAGCCACTTCAGGATTCCCATATGGCACGAATGCCATGAGGATGTATCCCGCATGGGCAATACTGGAGTACGCCAACAGGCGCTTGATGTTGGTCTGTGAGATGGCGATCAGGTTGCCGAGGATCATGGTCAGAACTGCCAGCGCCCAGAAGATGTCCGTCATATCCGCGGCGATGGAGGGGAAGGCCGTTGCGAACACGCGCAGCAGCGCTGCAAACCCGGCGATCTTCGCGCCCGAGGACATAAAAGCTGTCACAGCAGTGGGTGCACCCTGATAGACATCCGGCGTCCACATATGGAAGGGAACGACCGCAATCTTAAAACCCAGCCCAACAAGGATGAGCGCCGAGCCGATGGATAAGAGGAGCAAGTTCGCATTCCCATCCGAGGCGGCAGCAACGATTGCCATGAGGTTGGTCACTTGTGTCGCGCCATAGACCAGAGCAGTCCCATACACAATGAATCCTGTGGCAAATGCACCGAGCAGGAAATATTTCAATCCCGCCTCTTCTGACTCCGTTCTCGGGCGGGCGAAGGCGGCAAGCACGTAAAGTGGAATGGAGAGAAGCTCAAGCGCCAGGAAAACCACGATCAGGTCGGCGGCCTGTGCCATCAACATCATACCGGTCACGCTGAAGAGCAGCAGGGTGTAATACTCGCCTCGCTCGAGTCCCATGCGCTTGATATATCCGTATGCCAGGGCAATCCCCAGCAATCCACTGACGAGCAGCAGGGCGTTGATAAAAATCGAGAACCCGTCCAGCACGACCATGCCGTTGAGTCCCGTTTGCTGCTCACCGATTTGCGCCAGGGTAAAGCCAAGGGTCAGCGCCAAGCCAAGCGCCGCCAGCAACGCCGTGATCCCCTTGCGCTCTCTTGGAATGGCGAGGTCAATCAGCAGCAGTGCACAGGACCAGATGATCAGCAGGACCAGTGGAAATATTGCGGTAATGGAAAAGTCGATCTGTGCCATGGTGGTTTAGCGCATCGCCACGCTGGAAATGCTGGCAACCAGCTGATCCACCGCGGGAGCCATAAGATCAAAGAAGGGCTTAGGGTACAGACCGATCCAGAAGATGAGAATGATAATCGGAGCAATGGTAGCGATCTCACGCCAATTCAGGTCGCGTAGACCACGTCCATGGTGTTGCGCCTCCTCCACAACTTCACCCTGCGGGCCGAGGAACATTTTCTGGAACATGAACAGGATATAGACCGCAGCCATGATCACGCCCAGAGCCGAGATAGCCGCAAACCAGGCATTGCCGATCGCCTGCGAACCGAACGCGCCAAGCAAAATGGTGAACTCACCCACGAACCCGTTGAGCCCGGGCAAGCCCATCGAAGAGAGTGCCGCGATCAACATAATCGTTGCAAATACAGGGGTCACCTTCCACAGACCGCCGTACACCTTAAGCTCACGCGTATGGGTCTGTTCGTAGATCATGCCCACGAGCAAGAACAACGCGCCCGTGCTGAGACCGTGATTCACCATTTGAAGGATCGCGCCCTGCATGCCCTGCGAGTTGAGCGCAAAGAGTCCAAGCATCACAAAACCGAGGTGGCTCACAGAGGAATAGGCAACCAGTTTTTTGACATCGGCCTGGGCATAGGAAACAGCCGCGCCGTAGATAATGCCGATTGTTGCCAGGAGCGCGATCCAGGGTGCCGCTTGCACGGAGGCTTCCGGGAAGAGTGGAATATTAAAGCGCAGGAAGCCATAGGTGCCTAGCTTCAGCATGACGCCAGCCAGGATCACCGAACCCGCAGTCGGCGCCTCCACGTGCGCATCGGGCAGCCACGAGTGCAGCGGCCACATCGGGACCTTGATTGCAAACGCGGCGGCAAAGGCAAGGAACAACCACCATTGAATGTTCGCGGGAATATTGCCCTGGGCAATGAGGTCAGGCACAGAGAAGGTGCCGCCATAAATGCCCAGCCATAAGATCGCCAGCAGCATCAAAATGGAGCCTGCCATCGTGTACAGGAAGAATTTGATGGCGGCGTAAATGCGGCGCGGTCCGCCCCAGATGCCGATCAGGAAGTACATCGGCACGAGCGTGAACTCCCAGAAGATGTAGAACAAAAATAGGTCCTGCGCAAGGAAGACGCCCATCATGCCGATCTCGAGCAACAGGAAGAAGAGCATGAAATCTTTAACCCGTTCTTCGACGGCCGTCCATGTGGAAAGGATGGAGATCGGCGTGAGGAAGCCGGTGAGCAGGACAAGCAGGATACTCAACCCATCTACGCCGAGATAATACTGGATGTTCCATCCGGCCACCTGGATCCAGTTATATTGAGCCACCAGTTGCAGGTTTGGGTCGCCGGCATTGAACATGCTGAGCACCCACAATGAAAGCAGGAATGTGATCAGACTGGTGATGAGCGCCGTCCAACGCAGGGCGTCCTTTCGCTCACTGGGGATGAAGAACAAAATGATGATCCCCACCAGTGGGAAGAACGTGAGAAGGGTCAGAGGTTGCAGGAAAAAATTCATGTTCGATCCTCGATTGAGATATCGTCAAAGCTTCAATGTCAAAGGCCGCAGGTTACTGCCTTTGACATTCGACTATTTCAAAATTAAGTACCCTACGATCAGTACAACGCCTAATAACACAGACAACGCGTACGAGCGTACAAATCCGTTTTGGACTTTGCGCAATATCACTGACGACCACTGTGTGAACGTTGCCAGGGAGTTGGCGAAGGCATCGATGCCGCGCTGGTCGGCGTAGCGATTCAGCCCGATATTGCTGATCCAGTTGTAGGTTCCTGCAATCACTCTCTCATGGAACCAGTCATGCCAGAAGCGCCAGTCAACCACATCGGCAAGGAATTGGGAAATTTTTACAAACGGCATCACGATGATCGCGTGATAAAGCTCATCGATAAACCATTTATTTTCTGCACCCGCGAACACCAGACCCAGACGCCGCTTGAGCGGATCGACTTCTCCAGCGCGAAGCGGATTTCGTCCATAGATAAACCAGGAGACCCCAATGGCGGCGAGCGCCAAGATCGTTGAGATGCCCGCTACTCCCAGCTCAAACGGGAGTGACTCCACTTCATGAAGTGTATATTCCAGCCAGTGACCCAGGTTATGGAACCCTTCGAAGGGAAGGTTCAACGCGCCACCCAAAACGGACAAAACGGCCAGAATCATTAAAGGCACAGTCATCACCCTGGGGCTCTCTTCCGCATGCGCCGCGGCTTCGTGGCGAGGCTCACCGAAGAAGACCATCCAGATCTGCCGCCCCATATAAAACGCCGTGAAAAATGCAGCAATACTCAGTATCCAGTAGATCACCGGATAATGCAGGCTCGCATCCAAAAGGATTTCGTCTTTTGACCAGAAGCCCGCAAACGGGATAATGCCAGCCAGCGCCAGCGTGCCAATCATGTACAGCCAAAAGGTGACAGGCATTTGCTCACGCAACCCACCCATGTTGCGCATATCACCCGCATCAAAGTGTTCGCCGTCCTCCTCATGCACTTCCTGTGAATGAGAGGCAGTGCCATGAGCTTGCTCATGATGAGATTCGCCGGGGGCCTTTGCATCTCCGTGATGTGCACCATGTGTCAAATGATGGTGCCCGCGCTCCACACCGAGAATGACAGAGCCCGCCGAAAGGAACAACAACGCCTTGAAAAAGGCATGGGTCACGAGATGGAACATGCCAGCCACGAAGGCTCCCATCCCTACGGCGGCAACCATGAAGCCGAGCTGTGAGATGGTCGAATACGCCAGTACTTTTTTGATGTCATACTGACCCACAGCAATCGTCGCGGCAAAGAGCGCCGTGATCGCGCCCGTCAGCGCAACGATGTATTGGGCTTGCGGCACGAGTGTATACAGTTCCGCAGAGCGCGTGATGAGATACACGCCGGCCGTAACCATCGTCGCGGCATGGATCAGCGCCGAGACAGGCGTTGGCCCTGCCATCGCGTCCGGGAGCCAGACGTAGAGCGGAATCTGCGCAGACTTACCGGCCACGCCGATCAACATAAATAATGTAATCGCCATGATCACGCCGGGCGCGGCGCTTTCCGCCGCTTCAAAGACCTGGTCGAACTGGAGGCTGCCCAGTGCCCAGAACATGATGAAAGCGGCGATCAAAAAGCCGAAGTCACCGATACGGTTGACGATGAACGCCTTCTTGGCTGCATTCGAGTTTGCCCACGAAGGCCGTCCCAGCGTATCGAGCTCGAACCAGAAACCGATAAGCAGGAAGGAGCACAAGCCCACGCCTTCCCACCCGACGAAGAGCATCAGGTATGAATCCCCTGAGACGAGGATCATCATGGCCGCGATAAACAGATTCAGATAAATGAAAAACCGGCGGAAGCGCCCCACATCATTTTTAAAGCGCACATCTTCGTGCATGTACCCGATGGCGTAGATATGGATCAGCGTCCCCACGCCAGCCACGACCAGCATCATCGTCGTGGACAACGAGTCGACGCGGAATGTCCAATCAAGCTGCAGCTCCCCAATGTGAATCCACTCTGCCAATCGCCAGCGGACTACCTCCCCATGGTTTGCGGAAACCGAATACGCCAGCAGCACGGAGATGACGAACGCTGCGCCTGATGCAAGGCTTGCCACCGTGCCGATCATCGCCTCGCTGAAGCGTTTGCCAAAGATCATATTGATCAGCAAACCGATCACCGGTGCAAAGACGATCCAGGGGACGAGAAAGAAAAAGCCGGGAACAGTTGACTCAGCCTGGAACATATTTATCCCTTCAAAGAACTGATCTGGTCTACGTCAATACTGCGCTTGGACTTGAAGATCTCCACGATGAGCGCCAACCCCACGGCCACTTCTGCTGCCGCGACAGCAATGACAAAGAACACAAAGATTTGTCCGCTGAAATTTTGGAAAAGACTCCCGAATGCCACAAACGCCAGGTTTGCCGCGTTCAACATCAGCTCAATAGACATAAAAATAATGAGTGCATTGCGGCGGGTGAGCACACCCACCACGCCGATCGTAAACAGGATTGCCGAAAGAATAATGTAGTAATTGACCGGGACCATCTTTAATGCACCCTCTTCTCTTTCCGCACCAGCACGATGGCGCCGAGCATGGCGACCAGCAACAAAATGGAGGTAACTTCGAACGGCAAAAGATAATCGCGAAACAACGTCAGGCCCAGTTCACGGACGCTGTCCATCAAGTTGACGGCCTCTCCCGGGGCAACGATGTCTCCCGCAGGACGGGCGCGGGTGATTAAAATGAATGTCGCTTCGGCGGCAAGCGCCACAGCCAGCAGTCCGGCCAGCGGCTTCTGCCATGGCAGCACTTCCGCGGTTGGCAGGCTTTCGGCACCGAGCAGCATGATCACGAACAGGAACAACACCATGATCGCGCCCGCGTACACGGTGATCTGTGCCATGGCGATAAACGGCGCGCCCAGCAGTAAATAGAACACTGCTACCGTGGTGAAATTTAGCACCAGGAACAACGCCGAGTAGACCGCGTTGCGGCTCAACAACATACCTAAGGCTGTTGCCACCGCAATGAGGGAGAGGATGAGGAAGAAGATGAGGTCGAGGGTCATGGTTTTCTGTTTGATGTATATCAGTAGACACGTGCACAGGTATACATGCTTACGTGTCTACTGATATACCTGTGTACTAATCTTGCGGGTCATTCATTTCCGGCACCGAGCGTCTGCTATATTTGCCTGGTTCCGTTTTCTGCGGCGTGAGCATCTCAGCCGAAGGGACAGATTCCAGCAGCATGTCTTTGGTATAGATCGAGGAACGACGATCATAGAATGAGAGCTCATAGTTATCGCCCAGCACAATTGCTTCGGTCGGGCACGCATCTTCACAGTATCCGCAAAAGATGCAGCGGATCATGTTGATCTCGTAAGTGGAGGCATAGCGCTCTCCGGGCGAGAAGCGACGCTCATCGGTGTTCTCGTCTGCCTCCACAAAAATCGCATCCGCCGGGCAGGCTGCCGCGCAGAGCGAGCACCCGATGCAGCGCTCCAGTCCATCTTCATAACGCCTCAGAATGTGACGTCCACGGAAGCGCGGCCGCACTTCCCGCTTCTCTTCAGGATATTGGATCGTCACCGGGCGGTCGAACATCATCTTAAGCGTGGTGCCCAGGCCACGCATCAGTTCCACAACCGGATCAAGCACGCTCATAAGCTTTTCTCCTCAACTCACGGTAAATCATCACAACAGTAAACAGCCCCACAAACACGGAAACCACGGGAATACTCGCCAGCCACAGGGGATTGTTCAACTCCTCTGCCAGCAAAACTCCCGCCGCCGTAATAAAGGCGATCGCCAGCGAGAGCGGCAGCAACACTTTCCAGCCGAATGCCATCAGGCGGTCATACCGGATGCGCGGCCATGTGGCACGCACCCAGATCATGAAGAACAGCAAGACCACCACCTTGATCAGCACATAGATGGGTCCCAGCCACCAGAAGCGATCCACGCTGAAGATTCCGCCGAACAGGTCGGTCAGGAACCAGAACTCGCGATACCCGCCGAAGAACAGCGTGGCCGCGATCATGGAGATCACGATCATCTTCTGGTATTCCGCCATAAAGAACAGGGCGAACTTCATACCCGAATATTCCGAGTGATACCCGGCCGTCAATTCCTGTTCGGCTTCGGGCATGTCGAAGGGCGCACGGTTGACCTCAGCCAGCGTCACGATCAGGAAGATCACAGCGCCCACGGGCTGGATCACCGCGAACCACATGTCTCGCTGCTGCTCCACAATATCGAACAAATTCATGGAATCCGACAGGATAATCGCGGTCACGAACATCAACCCCAGCGAGAGCTCATAAGAGATCATCTGCGCCGAGGAACGCAGTCCGCCGAGCATGGCATACTTGTTGTTCGAAGACCAGCCCGCCAGCACGATCCCGTACACTGCGATGGAGGCGATCGACATCAGGTACAGCACGCCCACATTGATATCGGCAACCGAGAGCGAGATCTCACGGCCAAACAAAGGCACATTTTGCGGACCAAAGGGAATGGCGGCAGCGAGAATAATAGACGGAACCATCGTAATGATGGGCGCCCAGAAGAAGAGGATGCGGTCCGCTTTGGCGGGCACCAGTTCCTCCTTAAAGATCAGCTTCACCGCATCCGCAATCGGCTGAAGCAATCCCATTGGTCCCGCCCGGTTAGGTCCGACACGCGATTGGATACGCGCCAGCGCCCGTCGCTCATACCACGTCAGATAGGCAAATCCTGTTAGCAGCGCAAAGATGACAAACAGCGATTTGACAAACCATTCCAGCCAGAGAGTCCAGTCTGATAGCATCACTTCACCTCTGCCAGCACGCGTATGGTTGCAGGGACAGGCTCACGGATAGCGAAGCCCATCTCGCGCGGGACCAACGCGACGCCCACCGAGATCGTCTCGTCGAACCTTACCCTGGCATCGCCGCTCACACCGTCGAAGCTGATATTCACGAGTTGGCCGGCTTCCAGGCCAAGGTTCTTTGCAGCCTCCGGATGCAGCGCGATCGTGGGACTACCGATGCGATCGCGCAACAGGTCAGCGGACATCATCACGGTTGTGCCGCGGTCATACAGCTTGTTGACGGGCACAGCCAGCAGCTCGTTTTCACGAGGACGGGGAGCCGCTTCCCTCCTGACCTTTGGAACGCTGACCGTTTCACCTCTCTGCCCGCCACCTGTGAGGTGCGCGCCCAGTCCCATCGTGTTCTCGTAGGTGGTGCCGCCATAATACATGTCGCCGCGCCCGACGATCGGCCACTGCGGCCGGACCACGGACACTTTGGTATATGTCAACCCTTCAAACGATTTAGTGGAGGCAGCCAGGCGCTCAAATACACCGGTCGGTGACTTGCCTTCGAGCTCGATGCCCATATGGCCGGCGATGCGCGCCGTGATCGCAAAATCCGCCTCCGATTCACCTGTGGGCGGTACAGCGGCATAGAACCGCTGCACCCGCCGCTCGCCGGAGGTGAGTGTGCCTTCGCGTTCGGTAAATGTACGCGCCGGCAAGACGACATCCGCGATTTCAGTGGTCGCGGTTTCCATCACATCCTGCACCGCGACAAATGCTGCGCCTTCAAGAGCCTGCGCAAGCTTTGGGTCATCGCCCACCGGGTCTGCGCCGACGATGTAAACAGCTTTGCCTGCCAGAGCCTGCGTCAGATCATCCGCGACCTCGAAGCCCAGTTCCCAGGCGCCCTGGTCGTTGGCGCGTTCCCACACACCGATCAGGCCGTTATTCGGTTTACCAACATGCCCGCTATCTTGCAAGAGGTTGGCGCAGGCCGCGGCGAGGTTGGATGTACCTTCTACGCCGAGCCCTTCGCTACCGAAGAGAATCACAACATTCTGTGCATTCTTATAGGCCTCGCCGATCTTGCCTCGGCTCAGATTCTGAACGGCTTTGACTTCATCGCCATACGCATAGCGGACGACGTAGGAAGCGAAGCGGTCCAGCCTGGTCTCGCGTGGGTTCAACACGATCAGGGTCGCGCCGCGGTCGGCAGCCTGCTTCACCCGCAGGTACCAGATAGGCGCTTCTTCATATAAATCAGAGGCGACAACCACGATCGCGGTCTCTGCGCCCATGGTGCCGAAGTTTGTGCCTTCGCCCACACCGACCATGGTGGTCATCTCACCGCCGCCCATGTGTGAGTAAAGATATGCCTTGCCACCCGCATGATGTGCCAGGGACTTCAGATTGAAGAGGTCTTCATTGGCAAGCTTGCCCGAAGCCAGGATAATAAAATCATTTCTCAAATGATCCGCGACAACTTTGGTTGCTTCATCCCAGGAAACACGCGTCGAGTTCTGACCCTTGCCACTGCGGACAAGCGGTGTCTTCAGCCGCTTCTTGCTATCGGTGTAGTGATGTACGAAGCGACCTTTATCACAGATCCAGATCTCGTTGACTTCTTCATTCTGCCGCGGCATCACACGCTTAACAACCCAATCGCCGCCCGCTTTGGCTTCCCGACGCGTGTTTAGTGTGATATTACAGCCCACGGGACACTGCGTGCAGATCGAAGCTCCATTCTCCAGTTCCCACGGGCGCGCCTCAAAGCGGAAGTCCCGCGTGGTCAACGCGCCGACCGGGCAGATATCGCTGGTATTGCCTGAGAACACAGAATCAAACCCAGGGTCTGAGAACGTGATGATGCGCATGCCGCGCGAGCGATCATCGAAGCCGAGCACCGCGTCCCCAACGATCTCATCCTGAAAACGGATGCAGCGCGCACACTGGATGCAGCGCTCCTGGTCAAGGACAATTAAGTCACCAAGAGGGATTCGCTTTCCCAGGCGCAGTTTTTCATCGAAGAGGAAGCGGCTCTTGCCGGGACCATGCGCCATGGTCAGGTTCTGCAATGGACATTCGCCGCCCTTGTCACAGATCGGACAATCAAGCGGGTGCGAGGTGAGCAAAAATTCCACCGTACCGCGCTGACCATCGCGGGCCTTCTCGCTTTGCGAGAGGACAACCATGCCCTCTTCCACTTTATTGGTACACGCCGTTTCAAGCTTCGGCAGGAACTGGATCTTGGGCGCGCCATTTTCCATCACGATTTCGCCCGTGGCGCGATCGCGCACCGGGCGTCCGATTTCCACGAGACACATCCGGCACATACCGACCGGTTCCAGTTTTGGATGATGACAAAAAACGGGGATGTCGATGCCGGCCATCTTGGCGGCATCCACCAGGCCGGTCCCTGCCGGCGCGGTGACCTGTTTCCCGTCGATTGTGAGCGTTACCTGTTTCGTCATGCTTTCTCCATGCCCTCCCTTTCCTTGACGTTAAGCAGCGGAAGAGGAGCGGGGCTCACAGCATTTTTAAAATCCTGAGGGAAGCGTTCGATCCCTGTGACCACGGCCATGGTAGAAAATTCACCCAGCGCACAGAGACATTTCCCTTGAATTTGTTTGGCCACATTCAGCAGAAGATCCACGTCGCCGGTGGTTCCCTGCCCGTGATGGATACGATCAATGATATTGGACATCCAGTACGTACCTTCACGGCAGGGCGTGCACTTGCCGCACGATTCATGCCGGAAGAAATGGACGGTCTTGTTGACCAGCCAGTCCATCGAGACTGTATCGTCGATCACGATCACCGACGCGGATCCCAGGTCCCCACCGACCGTGCGAACCGTTGCGTAATCCATCGGGGTATCGAGGATCTTCTCATCGTTGACGATGATAAGAGAAGAGGAGGCGCCCGCCGGCATGATCGCTTTGACCGGACGAGAATCCTGCACGCCGCCGCCGTAGGTGTAGATTAACTCGCGGAAGGTGATGCCAAATGGCAGCTCATAGTTGCCCGGCTTGCGCACGCGCCCCGAGAGTGAGAAGATCTTTACACCGGCGCTATCGGCCGTGCCCATCGACTTGTACCAGTCTGCACCATTCAAAAGGATGAGCGGCACGTTGGCAAAGGTCTCAACGTTGTTGATCACGGTCGGCTTGCCGTATAGGCCGAACGAAGGCGGGAACGGCGGACGGACGCGCGGCTGTCCACGTTTGCCTTCGAGCGATTCGAGCAGGGCGGTCTCTTCACCGCAGATATAAGCGCCCGCACCAAGATGTGTATAGATGCGCAGTGAGTATTGCGTGCCGAACAGTTTGTCGCCCAGCAGACCATCGGCTTCCATCTCCGCGATCTTTTGATCAAGGAAGGCCGCCAGCTGCCAGAACTCGCCGCGCAAATACAGGTAAGCAACATTCGCGCCGATGGCATACGAAGCGATCGCCACGCCCTCCAGGAACTGGAAGGGGTTGCCCTCCATGATCTCGCGATCCTTGAATGTGCCCGGCTCCGACTCATCGGCGTTGGCAACTACATAATGCGGCCAGTTATTGTTGTCGATGAAGGACCACTTCGTGCCGGTCGGGAAGCCTGCGCCGCCTCGACCGCGCAGGCCCGAGTTCTTGACCACATTGGTCACGTCCAGGGGACTCATCTTCGTCACCGCGTTCTTATACGCCGTGAAACCATCGTTCTTTTTATATACACTTAAGTCAGCAATATCAGGGAGATCGCGATGGCGCAAGAGAATGTGGCTCATTCCCTCACCTCCCTGCCAGACCGGCGTAGAACCGAGAGTAATTCCATGGTGCGATCGACGGTCATGTTCTCGTGATACTTGATGCCATCCGGTCCCTGCGTCTGGAACATCGGGGCCTTGTCGCAGGCGGCGAGACAGGTCACGGCTTCGAGCGTCACGAAACCGTCTTCGGTGGTCTCACCGACCTTGATGCCGAGGTGATCGCATAGCGACCTCATGAACTCATCCGCGCCGCGCAAGGCACACGGCAGATCGGTGCAGACCTGCATGCGATACTTGCCTTCTTTTTTATCGTGATACAGCGTGTAAAAGCCGACCAGCGCGGCAATGTCAGTCTCCGTAATGCCGACGATTTGCGCGACATCCTGCATGGCAGCTTTGGTGAGATAGCCCTCTTCGCGCTGCGCCAGATACAACAAGGGCATGACCGCCGAGCGTTTTTGCTCCGGCGGATATTTGGAAAGGATTTGTTTTACTTCATTCGGATATTTTGTCTCAAGACTCATCGGTCAATATCTCCGAGCACAATGTCAACAGAAGCCAGGACGGCCACCAGGTCTGCCACAAGATGTCCTTCGACGATCTTGGGCAGCACGGATAAATTATCAAAGGAAGGGGTGCGCCAGTGACAGCGGCGCGCCTTGGCACCACCGTCGCCTGCAAGTAGGACACCCAGTTCGCCACGCGGCGACTCTACAGCCTGATACACCGAGCCATCCGGCGCCGGGAAGCCTTCCGTCCACAGCTTGAAGTGATGGATCAATGCTTCCATGCTCACGCCCAGCTCCGAGCGCGGCGGCGGGACGAATTTGCGGTTATCCGATCGCACGGGGCCAAGCGGCAACTTATTTAACGCCTGTTCTACGATCTTCAGCGATTCGCGCATCTCCTCCACACGGACAATATAACGGTCGTACGTGTCGCCACTCGTCCGAACGGGCACATTGAAATCATATTGCTCATAACCTATATAGGGGCGGACTTTGCGAAGATCCCAGTTCACGCCCGAGGCACGCAGCATGGGGCCAGTCACACCGTGCTGAAGGGCAACCGCCGGGTCCAGCTTGCCGATGCCCAGCAATCGGTCCAGGAAGAGCGGGTTCTTCGTCATCAGCGCTTCATACTCATCGATGCGCTTCGGCATCATCTTGAGGAAGTCTCGCACGGCGGTTTCGAATTCCACAGGGACGTCGCGCCACAACCCACCGGGGCGGATGTAGGTTGTCATCATGCGCTGTCCCGAGATCAATTCCTTGATATCGAGGATTGCCTCGCGTTCGCGGAACGCGTACAGGAACATGGACATTGCTGCGAGGTCCAGCCCAAATGTGCCGATCCACACCAGGTGGGAATTGATGCGTTCCAGCTCAGCCAGGATCACACGGATCGTCTGGGCGCGCTCGGGCACATCAAGATCCACCAGCTTTTCCACCGCCATGCAATACACGAGGTTGTTGCCCATGTTGTTCATGTAATCCAGACGGTCGCTCATGACTTCCGCTTTGAGATACGTCTTGGCTTCCATGTTCTTCTCAATGCCCGTGTGCAAATATCCGATGATCGGAATGCAATTGACAATCGTCTCGCCATCAAGCTCGAGCAAGAGACGCAGAACCCCGTGCGTGGAGGGATGCTGGGGCCCCATGTTCAACAACATGGTTTCGCCGGTCAGGGCGCGTTCAGAAACCAGGTGTTTGAATTCTTCAACGCCAACTTCTTCAAGCTGTGCCATAGTTATTCCTTTGCGTAAGTCTTACGCAAATTAATTTCATCAAAATTAAAGGTGAACTGTACTTCTTCATAACCAAGCGGGTAATCTTTGCGCAATGGATGCTTATCTTCCCACCCATCGGGCAGTAAGAGAATGCGCAGATCGGGATGTCCATCGGGGACAATCCCAAACATATCCCGCAGCTCGCGCTCGCGCCAGTTCGCCACCTCGTAGACCCCCACCGCGGTCGGGATACGCGGATTGCTATCTTCAAGAACAACCCGCAATTGCAGCGACAGGTTTCTCGCCAGTGAGGTCAGCTGGTAGATCACATGATAGCGCGGCGAGAGTTGCGGCCAGAAGTCTATGGCCGTCATCGCGGAGAGCAGTTCGAAATCATATTTATCACGCAACAGAGTCAGCGCATCGATGATGTTTTCCACTTTCACAAACACATGCGTTTCGCCGCGGAACTCTTCCAGCGTGACACCATAAGTTTCTTGCAAAGCCTGAACAATCGTTTCTAGTTTTTTATCCATAGCTGAGTCCTCGCGCTGAGCGGAGCGAACGAAGTGAGCGCAGACGAAGCGCACACAACCAAGAAGTGCTGAGCTTCTATGAAACGCGCGCTTCGTCTACGCTGCGCTCAGCGCGATGATTAACTTTTTACCTGATCGACAAACTTCTCACCCTTCACTTTCTCATAAAGGGTCACCACGCCGTGGATCAGCGCTTCGGGGCGCGGCGGGCAGCCGGCCACATACACATCCACGGGCACAACTTCATCCACGCCCTGCACGAGGGCATAGTTGTTGAAGACACCTGTGCAGGAGGCGCAGTCGCCCATGGCGATCACCCACTTGGGCTCGGGCATCTGATCATACAGGCGGCGCAGCACCGGCGCCATCTTGCGTGAGACACGCCCCGCCACGATCATCAGATCCGATTGGCGTGGGCTGGCGCGCATCAGCTCCATGCCGAAGCGGCTCATATCAAAATGTGAGGCCTGGGCGGCCATCATTTCGATGGCGCAGCAGGCCAGGCCGAACAACATCGGCCACATCGCGTTGGTACGCGACCAGTTGACGAGGCTTTCAAGGGAGGTCGTCACCACTCCCATATTTCCAAGTTTTTGCTCTACTCCCATTCGAGCGCTCCTTTCTTCCAGGCATAGACATACCCCACCAGTAAGATCACAATAAAGATCACCATCTCGATCAGGCCGAACAGGCCCAATTGACGGAACACAATCGCCCAGGGCAGGAAAAACACAACTTCGATGTCAAACAGGATGAAAAGGACGGCGATGAGATAAAAACGAATAGGCATCCGGCGCGTCCCCTCGCCGTATGGGTTCATGCCCGATTCATAGGGCATCGCTTTTGCCGCAGATTCTTTTTTCGGTCCGAAGAGGGTCCCCAGTCCAATGGCGATTAGAGCAACAACGGTTGATAGCACAATCATCAAGCCGATAGCTACATACTCGAGCATCCTCTCACCTCACATAGTCCCAGTGTCTTTGGGAAAACGCCCAAAAAGGACGGTATTTGTGCTCGTTTGCACGTTCGGCGAAGTATAACATAACAGACTTCTAAGGGCTAGAGAAAGTGTTACTTTTCACAAAATTGATAAGAAAAGTCTTATTTAAAAAGTAGGTCACGCTTGAAGCGTGACCTGGTATTGGTATGAGAAGTGCATCACGTCGAAGACGTGACCTACGCCAGATAATCTCTGAGCTGCCTGCTTCTCGAAGGATGCCTTAGCTTCCTCAGCGCTTTCGCTTCGATCTGGCGGATGCGCTCGCGGGTGACATCAAAATAACGGCTTACTTCCTCGAGCGTATGATCCTTTCCATCTTTTAAACCAAAGCGTAATTCCAGAACCTCGCGCTCGCGGTCAGACAGAGAGGTAAGCGCGCGCTGCACCTGCTCGCGCAGCATTTGTCGTGCCGCGGCTTCGATGGGCGACGGCGCGTCTTCGTCCTCGATGAACTCGCCCAGCGAGCTGGACTCCTCGTCCCCCACCGGCCCGTCGATCGAGACTGGCTCCTCGGCAGAACGAAGGACTCGATCGATCTTTTGGGTGGCAATCTCCAGCCTGTGTTGTAGATCAGGAGGCAGCGGCTTTTCTTCCGCGTGGGCGCGCAGGATGGCTTGCACATCTGAGGCGGGCAGATAGCCGCCCTCCAGGGCAAGTTCCTCGGTCGTGGGCTCGCGTCCCAGCTCTTGCACAAGCGACCGCTGTGTGCGCAAGATACGGGTAATGGATTCAAAGAGATGAACCGGGATGCGGATCGTGCGCGCCTGCTCGGCGATGGAGCGGTTGATGGACTGCCGGATCCACCAGGTGGCATAGGTGCTGAACTTAAAGCCGCGCCGCGGATCGAACTTGCCGACCGCGCGCAGGAGCCCCATGTTGCCTTCCTGGATCAGGTCGAGGAAATTAATGCCGCGCCCCAGATAGCGCTTGGCCACACTGACGACCAGCCGCAGATTGGCGCGGATCAATGCCTGGTTGGCTTCCACGGCGCGGGCCTGGGCAGCATCCATCTCTTCCACCAGCGCCTGGTCTTCACAGAGGTGTTTGTAGAGAGTACGCTGATTTGGCAGGCGGTTATTTTGATTGAGGTGCTTGAGCAGCCACTCGGCATAACTTAACGGGAACAGGTACAGGCTGAGAAAGACACTGTACGCATTGCGGGCCAGGTTATCCCAGAGCGGGTCCACACCCCAGTGGCCGTTATCCAGATAGGCACGCAAGTAAGAGGGCGCATCCGATTGCCAACCGGCATGCAGGGCCTGGGACTCGGTCAGAATCAACCCCAGTTCAGGGGGGTCATAATGGAGCCGCTTGGCATCCTCCACCAGGCGCTCCCAGGAGGTGTGCATCTCGGCAAGGACTGCATGATAAATGGCGCACTCACGCGACAGTCCCTTGGTAAGTGGACGGCGCCGCAGCGTGCTGACAAACCGATTAGCTTCGATGATCGTCGCCAGACGGAATTCACTGTCGGAATCGAGCAGCTTCACCTCGCCGATCTCGCGCAGGTAGAGCCGCACCGGGTCTTCGGAAAGTTCCGCAGCGACCTCGGGGTTTTTAATATCGATTGTGTCGTCTTCGAGGAGTTCTTCTTCCTGTTGGGCAAGCATGTTGATGTCGGGATCCCCCACTTCGTCTCCCATCAACACCAGCTCCTTCAGCCCATTTTCCTCCCTGATCTTTCCATTGGAATTTTCCACGCGTGGCTCGCTCCGCGCTGGCTTTTTAACGCGGCTCGGAGGCGATTTGACTCTGGTCTTACGCTTCTCCCTTTGCGGATTTCCCTTTTTTACAGTCATAGCCCTTTCTTACCAGACGATGCCACCTGCGAATTGTTACGTATGAATTTTACTCTTCAATTCCCTGTCTGTGCGGCTACTGCAGCCTCTTCAACGATAGCTTGCCATAGGCCTGGTCCAGGTCATGCAGCAACCGTACATGTTTTAACACCAGAGACTGGTAAGAAGCCGCGCGCAAATCGCCAACTTGCTGGGCTTCTTCCTGCAGATAGCGCAGCTGGTTGAGGTTCTCACCCGCCGCTACTTTGCGCAATTTAATGACGCCGCGCAACAGCTCCTCGAGCAGTTTCTCTTCCATGCGGTCGAACTTTCCACCCTCTACATTTAATTCCTGCAAGAGACCCTGCAGAGATGCCGGTACCGATTCCACGACAAACTCATGGTGCTCGGTCTTATCCTGCTCCACTGATTCCCGAATGAGCCCGAACATCATTTGATGGTCTGTGTACTCAAAATCCTGCACCGCCAGCTTGACCAGGCCGTACTCCTGCAGCACCCGATCCAGGCGATAGAGCAGTTCGGGTTTTTTCACCAGCACAGCGATGATATACGCCTCAACCTTATTGTTGGTAGAAACGGTCAGCACGGACTTCGGCTTATCTTGGGCCGGCTTCTGTGTCCTTTGCACCGTTTGATTCCCGCGCGTTCTCGGGACCCGCGACGCCTGCGCCTGGGTGCCGTTGAGAGCGCTCTCGTCAACCCGTAGCATCCGCGCCAGCTGCTGGCGGTACGTGTCCCGCTCGAGGGCATTCGGCAGGTCTTCGATCAGCGGAAGAACCTGCGCCGCGATCTGATTCTTGACCTTGGGGTCGATGATGTTTTGCCCGGCAGCGAGCGTCTCCATTACGTAGCTGACGATCGGTTTGGCCTTCTCGATCAGCCCCGCCCACTCTTCCTTATTACGCGCCACGATTTCATCGGGGTCCAATCCATCGGGGATGGCGGCCACTCGTAGGTCGGCCTGCAAACGTGCTTCCTCACGCAGCAACCCGCGGGCATCGAATCCGAGTTCGCCCTCCCGGTCCATGGCCTGGCGGGCTGCGTCCAACCCCCGCAGCACGGCTTTTTGTCCCGCGGCATCGGGGTCGAGCGCCAGGACGATCCGGCGGGTAAAGCGCTTAAGCAAACGCAGCTGGTGCTCTGTCAGCGCCGTGCCCATCGGTGAGACGACGTTTTCGTATCCGGCCTGGTGCAGGGCGATCACATCGAGGTAGCCTTCGACAATCACGGCCTGGTCGGCGGCGCGGATAGCTTTGCGGGCGCGATCCAGCCCGTAGAGCAAATGCCCCTTGGTAAAGATCGGCGTCTCGGGCGAGTTGAGAAACTTGGGCACATCGTTCGGGTCCACGATGCGCGCCCCGAAGCCAGTCATGCGTCCATTCTCATCGCGAATGGGGATCATGATCCGGTTGCGAAAGCGATCGTAAAAGCCGCCGCTATCTCGGGGCGAGATCATGCCAGCCTCCACCAGATCGTGCTCCGAGTAGCCGCGCTGCAGGAAATGCGTCAGGGCCGAATCCCAAGCATTCGGTGCATATCCCAGCCCAAAGCTCTCGATCGAAAAATCGGTCAGCCCGCGCTTCTGGTGCAAATAATTAAGCAGAGGCTTGTTCGCCATCAAGTGGCTGCGATAGAAGATAAGCGCATCCTCGAGCAAGATCCGGAGCTTATCGTAAGCTTCTTTTTGCTCGGGTGTATGCTTAGTAAAGGATGGGACCTGCACGCCGGCGCGTGCCGCCAGTTTGTCGAGCGCTTCCTTGAAGTCCAGGTTCTCGCGCTTCATGACAAACTTGAAGACATCCCCGCCCTCGTTGCACTGACCGAAACAACGCCACGTACCCGACTCGGGCCACACCACGAAAGAGGGCGTGTGCTTGTTATCGTGGAACGGACAGAAGCCGGTATAGTTCCGGCCGGCATGGCGCAGCTTGACCCCTGCCTCCGAGACAAGGTCTACGATATCGACTTTGGATTTGATCTCATCAATGACAGACATGTAAAAGAGATTATAGACTCGATTGAATGGAATCGCAAATCAACGTATTCGTCGACTGGATTATATTCTCTCCATTTCGCAAGAAAAAAGAGTCCGCGAATTTTCGCGAATCGTTTTAGAAATTCGTGTTCATTCGCGAAAATTCGCGGATAAGCCTGACTTAAAACGAAAAGGGCAGCCTGTGAAAGACTGCCCTTGCAAAAATACTTGAATAATTAATTCCCGATGCCGACCTCGAGGTCTAGATCGGTTTCGACCTCGTTCTCCAACTCCACGTCCAGCTTCTTCAAGTCTGCCTCCACTTTGGTGTCTGTCTCGGCGGAGAGAGATGTTTCTACACTCTTTTCTGATTTCTTTGACTTTTTGGATTTTTGATCCAGGTCGAGATCAAGATCTGCATCAAGTTCCGTCTCTACCTCGGCCTCTAGCTCCTTGCCGAGGGATGTTTCCAGCGAAGACTTGGCGTCTACATCCGCTTCAACAGCCGTCTTGAAAACTGACTTGGTCACCTCGTGCGTGATTGCCTGTGCTTCCTTCAAGACCTTTTTTGTCTCGTCCTTCACACTGGGGTCCAACCCCACAACCGCACTGGTGGCGACAGCGACAGAAAGCAACACTTGGATAATAAATTTGGACATTTCATACCTCCGTAATAAATTGGATTTGTTGGTTCTTCACTTTGCATAACGGAGGGTTTTCGATTTTGTTTAAGAGAACCGTAAACTCTAAGGAATCGGCAATGGGAGCTCGACTGTTGGAAGGATGTCCGGTACATCTTCAACGGTTGGTAGGACTACCTCTGGAACCTCCAGCGTTGGCTCGGAAACATCAATTGTTGGGAGGATCTGCGGCAAACCCGTGGGATCCGTTTGAGGTGTTTGTAGAACAGGAAGAGGAGTGGCGGTAGGAATTGCAACCGGCGTCAGGGTTGGCTGCTCGAGCGGCGGAAGAATCTCTTGATCGGGCTGGGGAAGGATCACATCTGATTGATTCAATTCTTCGATTTGGGTCTCCAAGACAGCCAGAATGAGCGCTTCGCTCTCTGCGTCCATTTCGCTTTTCAACCTATCTGTCACTTCTACATACGCTTGCAATACCTCCGTATATAAGGCAGGCTCATCCCTGACTGCGATCAACTCGTCCACGCGGCGCTCTGCTATCGCGATATCCGTCGCAACGGGATCAGGCGAGACCGCCCGCCAGGCATTTTCACTCACAAGTTTCCAGGTATAGAAGGGATCGCCGGGCATGGCGCTTTGGGCGTAGGCTGTCCCTGCCGCCAGAAATGCCAGCATGAGGACCGCCAGACCGGTGGCAAACCGCATAAACAGAATCCCGGGGCGCGATGCTTTACGAGGATGCGTATTCATTTGTTGGATCAAACGGGTGCGCACGCGGGCCTTGAACGGGTCCGAGACATGCATTTCAGCTCCACGTGCCAGGTAGGTACTCGTGAGCAAAACCGGCTCCAGTTCCCGCGCGTGTTTGGGATGCATGCTCAGGCATTCCTCCACGCTTGCGACGCCTGCATCCAGATCATGCAGACATTCCTGTAGAACCTGTTCGAATTCGGTCATATTGCTTCCTTCTGTTTCATATACTTTGCCAGGGTTTGCAGACCGCGCATTTGCAGACCGCGTACCGTGCCTTCTTGTTTATTCATGATTTTTGCGATGCTGTCATTCGGCAATCCGGCAATATATTTGAGGATCAAAGCCTGTTGCTGGTCGGCGTTCAAGGCCTGGAGTCCATCCCGCATGGCTTCGAGATCGAAGCGCGTTTGCGCTATGTCATCTGGCATTTCCATGTCAGATGGGAATGTTATTGCCTCTTCGAGGGGCATTACGTTTTTTTTCGTACGATAATGATCAATCACAAGGTTTCTCGCAATGGTATACAGCCAGGCGATCAGGGGCGAGCCGCCCGGTTGGTAGCGGTCCAAGTTCTCCCATGCCTTCAGGAACACCTGCGAAACGAGATCTTCTATATCGCGCTCATCTGATACCCGGAAGTAAATGTAACGGGAGACGCGTTCAACATAGGCATCGTACAACCTGGTAAATGCCTGAGGGTCGCCGGCTTTGGCCCGCTCCACGAGACGGGACTCTTCCGGCAGCGGAGGATCTTGACGAGTAGCTCGGATGTCTCTCACGGTCATTAATCATAACGACGGGAACGTCAATCTGTTTAAGTGAATGCGAGCCATTTGTATTGCAAATGCGTTAAAAAAACCTCCCGGTTTACAGGAGGTTTTTCACGTATACAGTCTTGCCTGGTTTAAAGACAATTCATTTTATTGCGGAAGCGCGCTGTTCATCGTCACAATTCGGTCAAAATCCCCACCAGGAGCGACCGGAGCGTTGTCAACCGGGTCGTTCTGTCCATCACCGGCAATCAACATTCGAACCGTGGCATACAGGCCATCCATGACTGTGACAACAACGGGCTTGATATTCTCCCAGGTCTCTCCGGCACGTTGCTGCGTCTGCGGCTGATAGGCAAGGACAGCCGCTACAATCAAGAAAAATACGATCAGTAATCGAGCCATATACATAACACCTCCAACCACTCCTCATATCAGGAGTGAGTACCATTCCACTGAATGTACTGTAGACAACGAGAGTAGAGGTGTTACGTTATATCCCCCCTTTAGGGGATAATTCTATATCCTAACGTGGGAAATACGTTTCCAGTTCCGGGACAGTGATGCCAGCTTCCAGAAGTCGCTTATACTGGGCACGTAGCACGGGGAGAATCCGCTGGCGAGCTTCCTCGTTTGTGACCGAGTTGAATTTGATCAGCAATTCTTCATAGCGTTCGATGGCACGCGTGCGGCGCGCTTCGTCACCTGAGTGAGACGCCCAGACGAGCTCACTCACCCTACGGTCAGACAATGTGAGATCCACACCAAGCTGATCACGCGAGGCCAGCCGCCAGACGTGCTCACTGGTCAGCTTCCAGTTATAGAGCGCATCCCCGGGATGTGCTCCCTGCGCAAACGCCGTACCACTGGCCAAAAATAAGAGCATCACCGTAACAAAGCCAATCGTCACTCTCCAAAATATCGGAGAGACACGTTTGCGCTGCGGGTGCTGCTGCATGTGGATCGTCAATTGCATGCGTGCGCGAGCTTTATAAGCCGGGTCGGGTACGATCTCTCGGACGCGCGCCAGTTTGGTCGCGGCGCTGAGTAGCGGCTTCAGTTGCGCAGCATGCTCCGGATAGCGCGCCAGGCAATCGTCGATGCTGGCCCGGCCATCCTCGATCTGATTCACACAGGTATCCAGTATTGTTTCAAGCTCGTTTCTCATATGACCATCTTCTCTTCTAATTGTTTTGCCAGTGCCTGCAAGCCCCTCATCTGCAGCGCCCGAATCGCTCCTTCGCGCTTGCCAAGATGGCGTGCAATCTCATGGTTTGACAATCCTTCAATAAACTTCAGAGTTAGCACCTTTTGCTGATCATCGGTCAGCATTTCCAGGGCTTCCTTGATCGATTTCATTTCAGCAGTCAAGTCTATATCGTTTTCCACGGCTTCTGCATGATCCTGTTGCGAGAGCTGCACATCATCCAGAGCGGTAGTCACTTTGCGGGTGCGATAATGGTCAATGACGGCATTGTGTGCAATGGTATACAACCACGCCAGGTATGGCGTCCGGCTGAAGCTGAAGCGGTCCAAGTTACTCCAGGCTTTGAGGAAGACCTGCGAAGTAATATCCTCAGCCGTCTGCTGATCCTCGACGCGGAAATACACAAAGCGATAGATGCGCTCCATATAGGCGTCATATAGCTGTCCAAACGCCTCCGAGTTGCCAGCCTGCGCCTGAAGCACAAGTTGCTTCTCATTGGGCAGGGGCATCCTAGACTTTTTGTAGTTGTGTTCCAACTAGTGCTACCTCTTATAACGAGCTTTTGTATGTACTGTTACATAAAACGCTCTTCCCAGGGTTGGGAGAGCGTGACTAAAACCTTACAATTTAGTTAGGTCTCCCTATGCCGAGAGCCATAAATCCATACACAATCCGGCTTGATTATATCATCGTCATTTTAAGACTCCGATAGAAACGTGTATCAATTCTGTTAAAACAAAACGGGCAGTCCGTAGACTGCCCGCAGCTTGAAAAGACAACGCTAATCGAGTGGGACGGGATGGGCCTCGGATTCACACCCATGACCCTTACCGGGCTGATCATATGACGGGCTGCCGCCTTGCATCTGCAGGCTTTCCAGCTCAGCAACCGTGGAGCGGTCATGGTTCAGATTGGTTTTTAAACCACTCACAATGTGCGCCTGAGCGCCAGTGACTTCACTCGATCCGCCCAGCCAGCCACGCACACTGGCGGAGGTCGCTGCAATCAGCACGAGGCTGATCAGTACGAATATGGTTACTCGGGCAATTGGTCTGGACATGGTATTCAATACTCCTTGTCTATCTGTTTGCCTGAAAACTCCGGACTCTCCAAACGTGATAATGAAGGCCAGAGTGCAATACGCGAACCGGACACCGCTTGATATAAAATTATACTGATTTTGTCTGAATTAGAAATTAAGAGAGCTTAAGAGTATGCTCTGCGCCGTGCAATGGCTATTCTACTCGCAGAGATTCGATCACGTCATCCCCATCGATCTGAAAAATGATCGCGCCTGCCTTTTCCCAGCGTTGCACATCCACGATGACTTCCAGAATCCCATCCTTGTTCAGGTCGATGAAATTTGCAAGTGAGTAGGTCCGCGGGTAGGTAATCTCAGCCTCGGCTGAATGATAGATATCACCCACAATGGGACGCGTCAGCGCCTCGTTTCCCACCACTTTGCGCATGAGCACGATGGAATAATCCCCGGCCTGCGTTGTGTGCTGGGATCCATCCAGGTGGGTGGCGCTGAGGAAGATCTCCTCTGCGCCATCGCCTTCGATATCGACGCGGAAAATATGGAGGATATCAAGTTGAGGTTCGGCTATGCCTTCCGCCGTCAGCCAATCCAGAATGATTTGCCCGTAGAGCTGGTTATCAGCGGCGAGTTCCTGCACATCGCGCTGCACGACAGGCCACCCCTGAACGACGCCAACCATACCAACCTCATCGAGGCTTCCATTCGTTCTGACAGAGTAAATTTTGCTGGTTGGAGAAAACTCGGGAGCATACCCCTGTACCTCAAATTTCCCTTTTGCCAAGGTATACACATCATACGCCGGGGTGGGAATGTGCACGAATTGAACTGCCGCCAGGTCCGGGGTAACCCAGAGACTTCCCTGGATACCCCCAAGCAGGATGAAGAAAGTGTTAGCATCAAATTTTTTCCCATACAGTATGGGTGAGAAATCCACCGGCATGAGCGGGGCCGTCGCAGTCGCCGCGAGGGTGGCAATGTTTTCTGGAGAGGCAGCCGTTAAGGTGGACTCGGGCGGGAGCGGAGAGGGCGTTGTGGTCATGAGTACTTCTACACTGAACACGGGTCGCTGTGAACATGCAAGGAAACTGAACGATAAAAGCACCATCATTAAAGACTTGCTTACCCGACTCATGTTGCCTCTCCTCGGTGTTTGAGATGGCGATAATACGCCATCTCCACATTTTTTGTTCCAACAAATATGCCCGCCTGATATCAGGCGGGCATGTTCTATCCATTCCAAATTCTGACTAGAAGCCTTCGAGTTTGCTCAGGTCAGCGATGCCAGTGGATAGATTGGCAATCTGTCCGACCAGTGCGAGGCGATTCTGTTTGATCTTTTCATCCTCCGCCATCACCAGCACTTTGTCGAAGAAGGTGTTGATGGATGGGATCAGCGTGACGACGATGTTCAGGAGTTGATCGACGGTGGACGGTGGACCCTGGACGGTGGATTGCAGAGCTTGATACAAGTTCTTCTCCTCAGCTTCCACAAATTTGTCTTCATGCACGATCCACTGCCTACTATCCTCGCTCTGGCTTCTCAGGATGCGGACACAGCGCGCGTACCCTGGCAGGATCGTTTGCCAATCCTCACGCTCCACCCACGCCTGGAGCTGGCTCACCGCTTCCGCCGCGGCGGCCGGGTTGGCCGATTGCTCCGCAAGCACGGCATCCACGACGTCATAACGGTAGCCCAGATCGTTCAGCACAACTCTTAAGCGACCCGTGATGAAGTCAAGGATCTGGATCTGCACCTCGTCTTTGACTTCAATCGGCTGGAGCCTGGCAGCTTTCTTTACAGCTTCGCGCAGATCAAACGAGATCCCATGCTCGATCAGGGGCTGGACAACGCCGATCGCGGCGCGGCGCAGCCCAAAGGGATCCTTCGCGCCCGTGGGAGCCAGACCCGCAGCGAAGAGCCCAACGAGAGAGTCAATGCGATCTGTGAGCGCCACCGCCAGGCCGACTTTCGACTTCGGCACGGTCAGGTACTGCTCACCGATAGCATTGGCAACCTCCTGCTGTTCGCCGCTGCGCAGGGCATATTCGCGCCCGATGATGCCCTGCAGCGAGGTCATCTCCATGACCATCTGCGTGACCAGATCCGCTTTGGCGAGATGGACCGCGCGACGGGCAAAGATGGCTTCGTCGTTTTCCAGCCCCAGCATAGGGATAAGCTCATTAACCAACTTGTTCATCCGCTCCGATTTATCCAGCATGGAGCCGAGCCTGGTCTGGAAGATCAGCTTCGACAGATCCGGGCGATAGGACTCGAGTGGCTGCTTGAGGTCTTCACGGACGAAGAAGTTCGCGTCCGCAAAGCGCGCCCCGAGCACGTGTTCATTCCCCTGGCGGACAAGGTCGATGCCGATATCGTCGCCATTTCTAATCGCGACAAAGTGGGGAAGGAGATTTTGAGATTGGAGACCGGAGACTGGGAAATACCTCTGGTGTTTCTTCATCACCGAGATGAGCACATCGCGCGGCAGGGATAGAGAGGCTTTATCAAACCCGCCCATGACCGCAGTGGGCATCTCGACCAGGTTGGTCACTTCATTCAGCAGACTATCTTCAATGATAGCTTCCCCGCCGACCAGGGTCGCGGCCTGATCGACTTGCTCCACAATGGACGCTTTACGCTCTTCCTTATCAAGGATGATGCCTGCCTCCCGGATCACGTCGAAATATTTGTGTGCGGAAGGGATGACAAGATCGGGCGAGCCATACGGGCGCAAGCCACGTGTCACGTTTCCAGAGGCCACACCGGCATACGCAAACGGGATCACCGTCTCGCCCAGTAAAGCCACGAACCAGCGGATGGGACGCGAGAACGCAACATTACTCTCGTTCCACCTCATTGACTTTTCAAACTTTAAACCTTCAACCAATCGAGGCAACGCCTCTGCTAACACTTCGGGAGCCGGACGTCCCTTCTGGCTGACCACCGCGAAGACATATTTCCCACCGCCTTCCTCGCGAATTTGAAGATCTTTTGTATTGACATTATTTTTCCTGGCAAAGCCCATCGCAGCAGGTAAGGCAATTCCATCCTTGTCGAAGGCCTTATCGGCAGGCGGCCCCTTGACCAGGTCTTCACGATCGGGTTGGTTCGGGCTGAGGTCCGCGATCGCAACAACGAGCCGCCGTGGCGTCGAAAAGACCCGCACATCGCCATGTGCAAGATTCAGTTCATCGAGCAAAGCAGGGACGCGGGAAGACAATTGCGCGTGAGCCGTATCCACATCGTTAGCGGGAAGCTCTTCCACGCCGATTTCGAAGAGCAGAGACTGGGGACTGGAGACTGGCTGGATCTGAGGCTTTGCAACAGAGTCTCCAGTCTCCAATCTCTGATCTCCACTCTCTTTTAGTAACGGATACTCCAACTCTTTCCGCTGCTCCAGATACGCCTCCCCCACCCGCCGCGCCAATTCGCGCATCCTTCTAAAGTAGGCCTGGCGTTCCGTCACACCCACCGCGCCGCGCGCATCCAGGATGTTGAAGGTGTGGGAGCACTTGAGCACATAATCGTGCGCAGGGACAACCAGTCCGTTGGCGAGACAAGCTTCGGCTTCGCGCTCGAAGCGTTCGAACACCTCGCGCATCGCCTGCACATCGCCGACTTCATAATAATACTTGCTGTGCTCGAACTCCTCCTGGCGGCGGACCTCGCCGTAAGTGATCGTGTCATTCCACGGTAGATCCCAGGCGGCTTTGACGTTGTGCAAACCGATCAGGATGCGCTCGAGCCCATACGTCAGCTCGACTGCGACCGGGTCGAGGGTCACGCCGCCCACCTGCTGGAAGTACGTGAACTGCGTGATCTCCTGCCCGTCCAGCCAGACCTCCCAGCCAAGCCCCCAGGCCGAGATGGCAGGCTGCTCCCAGTTATCCTCCACAAAACGGATATCGTGCTGGCGCGGGTCGATGCCGATCGCCTTGAGCGACTCGAGATAGATCTCCTGCGGGTTGCCGGGATCGGGCTTGAGGATCACCTGGAACTGGTAATGCAGCTGGAAGCGGTTTGGGTTTTCGCCGTATCGCCCATCGTCCGGGCGCACCGAGGGCTCCACGTACGCCACGTTCCACGGTTCGGGACCGAGCACGCGCAAAAAGGTGGCCGGGTTCATGGTCCCCGCGCCGACCTGGGTGTAATAAGGCTGCCAGAGCACGCAGCCGCGCTCCGCCCAGAATTGCTGGAGGTTGAGAATGACTTGTTGGAAGTTTAATGGCATGGTTGTTCGTAAGTAGTAATTAGGGATTTGTAATTGCGAGAGGATTATACCTGATGGATATGGCATAGATTACTGCTATACACTAACAGAGAATACGTGGGTCTTTTGTTACCTGTAACCTTTTGGAGCAAAAACGAATTGTAAAACAACGAGATTTATTGTAGGATTAGTATTGTTTTTTAGGGCTTCGAATCTTTATTATGGCAGGGAAATATGAATAGCCTTAGATTATCCATTGTCTTTATTTTGCTTGTTAGTATTCTGATCTCTTGTTCGCCACAAGCAGCCGCTGTGGACATCATGCCCACGCAAGCGGAACCTACACAGACGTCCATCCCACCCAGTGCCACTTCGACCTTCACCGCTCTTCCCACAGAAACGCCACCGCTAACCGATACGCCCGCGCCAACTTTATCATCTTGCGCTGTGGCATTAAATCCCATAAACAATGCCACCGTCCCGGCGCGCGGCCCCTTCGACTTCACGTGGACTGCTTTTACAGGAGCGTCCAGCTATGTGGTGTCCATCGGACCGGCAGGCTGGTATCCCACCAATTTCCCGGTGAGCGGCACAACGCTCACCCGTTATATGGAAAGCTTCCCAAGCGGATCAACGTATCAATGGAGCATTTCAGCAGTAAATGCCACCGGACAGGAAATCTGTAAAGCCGGACCCTATACGTTTGCCATGTCTGCGGATCTCGCGGCTACACCCTCCTTTAACATTAGCAACGTGCAGGTATCTGCGGCTGAGAGCGAAAATACATCCTCAAATAACAATTCATCTGAAGCACAACAGAACGGGTCGAACAGTGGGCAACAAAGTGAGTCCCATCAAGGCTCGTCCAATGATTCCTATCTGGATGCATCGTTCATGATTGTTGCAGATGGAGACACGGAAGATTGCCGGCTGTCTGTCATGTACAACGTCAAGATCAATCATCAGTTCACATCTTTTAAATTGATCTACGGCTTGAGCTCAAATGCCATGGACAGTTCGGTCGACTTTACAGCCGGCTTCCTGGAACCATACCCTGCCTATAACTCCTATAGCGCCGTCACACCGCCACTGCCGGTCAAGAATGGCGATACAGTCTACTTTGGGATCTCATATGCGCTGGATATCGGGACAAAATCAAAAGGTCCCGCTATGCCACATTCTATGACCAATTGCAATCAATAATTTGATTCATCAGATTCCCCGTAGATTTGTCAGAGGTTATGGATAACCCGTTGAAAATTGAGAGAAATCTCTAGATTAATGTAATTAGGGTTCGCCATCCCTCGCGCAGCGAAAACCAATCCCACCGCTGGAGTCTGTTGGGAAGTTCCCGGTTCGGCTGTAGGTGCGCACCCGCTCCACGCTGGTTGTTGCCCACGAGCCGCCGCGCCAGACGCGATACTCACCGGAGTCGGGTCCTAAAGGATTTATCGCAGGTGGGTTCTCGTAATCCTCTACGCTCAGCCAATCTGCCACCCATTCCGAAACGTTGCCTGCCATGTCCAGCGCGCCATAGGGGCTGGCGCCATTTGGATAGCTGCCAACTTCCGTTGTATCCAGCGTACGAAAATTCAATAGATCGTCCCCCTCGGTAGGATCCTCATCACCCCAGGGATACTGGCGGCCGTCGGTACCGCGGGCAGCTTTTTCCCATTCGGCTTCCGTGGGCAAGCGCCCTCGAGCCCAGGCGCAGTAGATGTTGGCATCCTCCCACGAAACATATATGACCGGATAGTTCTCAAATTCGGTGTTCCCAAAGTAAATTTCGGTGGTATTCGAACGACTCGAACGGGGCCCCATGCAATGACCGGCCCGCACGCATCTGGCGAACATGGCATTGGTGACCTCCGTTTTGTCGATCCAGAAGGCATCCAGGTAGACAGTGTTATCACCCATGATAAATTCACCAGGTGGCACAAAGACCATGGATGTGAGACTGGCATCCGTGGTTCGGGCGGGTGTACGTGATTCCGAATTCACTTGCAATCCTGCCGCTTCCGAAATCATGAGTAGCCAGCTATCAATTTCGTCATCGTCCTTCGCTGCAAACATGGCTCCTTCCCCAGCGGGCCAGGTGAGGAAAGAGTTAGGGTCAAACTCATCGCCAACGTAGATGGAAAAAATCGGAATGGGAAGGTTCCATACCAGACTGAGAAAATCATCCATCAAGCGCATACCGCAATTCCACCCCACATTCTCACCCACGGCGACATCGGTCAAGAGAATAATGATAGTTTCAGTATCGCTTATAACCGGTGCCAGCGAGGCCTGCTGGATCCCGGCATAAAAGGCGTCATATACACACGCCCCATTATGTGGAACATCAACGGTGATCGATTGGATCGTCTCGTAGGCAAATCCAAGATCACGCGTAGCAGCCATCCGTAGCTTCACATTCGTATTAAATTCAATGATGGAGATCAGATAGTCGTCGCCCAGACGAGAAACAAATTCGGACGCGGCCGATTTCACATTTCTGATGCGTTGCCCGCGCATGCTGCCGCTAGTGTCTATCAGGAAGACGATATGCGAAATGCTGCCTTTCCGGGTTAGAGCTGGAATGGGTTTCAAACGGGAGGTGCCTCCCGGATTGATTTCTGCCGCTGGCGCCGAAGTCTGAGTCGTTTCGTTTTCAGGAGTGACTGTCAGCGGCTGCGAACTCTCGATCCATGACGGACCAAACCATGCCATGATCACGATGGCCGCAAATCCAAGTAGAGCAAAGATCGTTGCTCTTGCTGGACTGTGTCGTTTCCCCGTATTCCCCTCGATGAGGATTCCAGCACCTTCTAGGATTCCTGGTACTCCCTGCAGTGCTTTTACAGACGCTTCTTCGGCAATCGGCTGTTTATCTTCCGCGTTGGCTGTGATCGCCTGTGGCAGTGAACTTTCCCTGCTCTGCATGGTCGCGCCGACCGTATTCGCCCGAGTATGCAAAATCTGCAGGAGCACTTCATATCCCGCCTCCTCGAGCAACTTCACAGTCTGCCATTCGCTGAGGCTTTCAGGGATTGCACATTCTTCCAATAGCACAGGGATAACAAAAATCTCGTACTCTTGCACCACCTTATCCAGAGCCAGCCGTACTTCCTTTTGCCGAAACTCCTCCTGGTCGAAGCGCCTGGAAATGCAAACCACCACCACATCAGCTTCGCGAAACGCGTTGTGGAGCTCCTGTTTCCAATCCCGGCCAGGGAGAAGTTTCTCCTTAACAATCCAGGCATCCACGCCATCTTGGATCAGGCGGAGATACAAGTTCCGCACGGCAGCCCGGTCAGCAGGTGCATGGAAAAGAAAGACTTTCAATGGGCGTTCAATGTCAGACATTTATTCGTCCGCAAAACTCAACTTATGAGCAATATCAAGGAACCAAGCATAGATCACAAACATTAATGACCCCTGTGAATGAGCCAAAGTTCCATCTTTCTTTAGAAACAGGGCGACATTTGCCAGACGCGCAGCTAACAAGATGAGATGCCTCTGAGCCTGATACAAGCATAACAAAAAGCCAGCCCATCATAGGCTGGCTTACTTGATTTTGGAAAGAAATAGATATTCGATATTGGTGAGAACTAGGGCACGGCGGCTGGGTCTGTTGGCACCAATTCCTCTTTCACAGGTGGATCGGTGACAACCACTGGTGGGTCCGTGACAACCACTGGTGGGTCCGTGACAACCACTGGTGGGTCCGTGACAACCACCGGTGGATCGGTGACAACCACTGGCGGATCGGTGACAACCACTGGTGGGTCCGTGACAACCACTGGCGGATCTGCGGGTGATACTGTCGTCTTGGTAGCATTAACGGCTTGAGGCAGCGTAGGACCGGATGTCGGTACCGCAGAGGCCTGAACAGTCAATAAAAGCGAGGGGAGCAATCCATTTGATTCTCTTGTCTTGCGAACCTGGCTAGTGGCCGCCATAGAGGTGGCCGTGGAGCCATTCCGGGGCGTCGCGGTGGGGCCGCCGGTATCGGGGATGAGAAAATCGAGTGGGTGCACGCAGCGGAAGCCAATGTATTCCGCAGCCAGGGTTGGATCGGCTCTCTGGCGGTGGGAGGTCCGCAGCTGATTCTCGCCATTGGACTTGAGCCAGGAACCGCCGCGGATTACCCGCGCCCCGTTCACATTTGGATCTTCGCGTCCATCCATTGCACTGTAGGGATACGCTACAAAGAGACTGTTCACCCATTCATACACGTTGCCCGCCATGTTATGCACCCCGTAGGGACTCATGCCATGGGCAAACTCGAAGACGGAAGTGGTGTCTTTTTGTGAGCCAGCGTAGTTTGCTTCGGTGCCACTGATTTCCTCTCCCCATGGATACGTGCGGCCCTCCGTCCCGCGCGCTGCTTTTTCCCATTCGGCTTCGGTGGGTAAACGGGCGCCGCGCCAGGCACAAAAACTGTTGGCCATGTACCAGTCCACATACACAACCGGGTAATCGTCGAATTCAGAGCGGCTGTAGTAGCCAACATGGGTCACGGAATTGATCCGTGTTGGAGACTTGCATGCACCTGCATCCGCACAGACTCTGTAAAGCGCATTGGTCACTTCATATGTATCGATGTAGAATGAGTCGACATACACCGGTTGCTCTGGCCCTTCATCGGGTGAACCATCATTGTTCCCCATAATGAACTCGCCGGCACTGACCAGACGCATGGGCACAGCGCCGCGAGGATCGGTGATCTGCACAGGCGGCGGAACCGGGGTGGCTGTTGGACCATCGGTGGGCAAGATTTCTTCTGCTGTAGGGGTAGAGGTGAGAAGAAGGGGCGCAACTGGAGCCGCCCTGTTGCTCCGGGCGGCATACACACTGAGCACTGCAATCGTTGCCATGGCAACCAAACCCAGGACGACCGGAAGAGCGAATTTGCGGAGGCGGCTCTCACCTTCGGGTCTAAATTCCTGATAAGGCCCCGGTTGTGCCGGCGACACGCGCGGGATCAGGGGGCCTTTGACCAGAGGCACAGCATCGTCCTTCTCAAAAATCGGCTTTTCTACCGGTGCTCGCGGGATCTGCTGCGTGTTGCTTAATAAATGTTTGATGTCCGACAGGCTATCCTTGTAAGGTTTGTCAGTGAAATCCACATATTGGAATCGCCTGAGCCGCAGAGGGATTTTGCAGGGCCGGATGACCACCGGCAAGAGATGCTTGCCCGCGTCAATCGCGTAGCTCAATTCATCCTTGACGTTCTGAGACTCGATGGACTCAGGTGCCAAGACAATCATGAATGTAGAACTTCTCTCAACAGCGGCTTCTATTTCATCGTCCCAGCGCGCCCCCTTGGGAATATCCAACTGATCGAGCCAAACGTCAAACCCCGCAGTTTTCAGATCCTTTGCCAGGCGAACCACAAACGCTGAATTGACTCGAGAGTAGGAGATGAACGTCGACATGCGACCTCCTTGTTGCATGACCCAGTCCTAGACTACTATCTCTCAATTTATCACAAATAAGGTCGCATTACAAGGAGTTTATGTCTTTTCTAAGAAATCTGGGAATGCGCTGGCCAGATTTCAGCGGCCCTGGCTTGTAGATTCCTCTTTTCTTCAGGACGCGGGGCGGTGCACCGGAGACAAGAACCGGTCAGCGAGCAATGGGACACTCCCCCTACCCCACTAGGGAGATTCACTATTGATTTTCAGGTCTCTGACCGGCATCATAGAAGCAGAAAGATTGTCACCAAGCAAAAAGGAGTCAACCGATGACAAGAGACAGCCTGATCGACGAGATGGAAAGCGACCCGACCGATGTGAGAGCCAGGTTTCGAGAGATTCGGGATGCTCTGAACAAGGCGCAATCACGAGAAGATCTGACGGAGATCTATAAGCGATCCGTCTACATGATCTTGATGACTCATTCATCGCCTCTGGATGAGAAAACTGACCGGGGTCTGAAAAGAAGGCAAGCGACTGCTGAGCGAGAGTTCGCCAGAACCGTGCGTGTGATTAATAAGCAGGCAAAAAAGATCGGCCTGGAGCCAGATTACGACGACAACTGGAAAAACCTGGCGACGAATGCCTATGAAACAGAGGGCGAGAACCTGCTTGAAGCACAGCGTACAGTTGGCATCGTGCGGGAACAGGAGGGGCAAAAGGACACATGAGGATAACGATTGATTCGTGTTAGGAAATGGCATATCGAAGTGGGGGAAGCGGGCAGAGAAAAAGAACCTCTCCACACGAGTTGGTTCTTTTTTGTTGTTAATTAACCTTGTCAAATCTATCAACAGTTTATCCACATATCTACACGCAATTTGGTTGCAATACCATTGCAGTTGACGTTTTTGATAGGTAGTAGTACCCTGGTACCTCCCTATGCTATACTCCCAATTGAGGAGACCCCATGATTGAAACCCTTCAAATCCCCATCCTTCTAAAAGCCATCGACTTCGTGTTCGAGGAGGGGCGCAAGATCCTGGAAGAACGTCGCGAACGACGAAGATTGCAGGAAAATCCTCTCAGGGACGAACCGCAGGAACAAGGCACTCAAGCCGCTGCGCGGGACATTCAGCAGAAGGATGAGATCAAGCAGGATTTGCTGGCCTCAAAGATCGATGAGATCCGCTGGCAGAACCATGAAGCAGAAGTGCAGCACCTGGTGCGCTTGTTGGAAACCTATTCCCGCAACTACCAGCTTGCCAAGGAACAATATGCCAAGTGGGGTAGCGCGTTGGTGCCTCCAATCATCGTCAGCAACTTGAGCGAGGCGGAGAGCTCAATGCTCGAAACTATCCAGAAACTGGAAGACACTTTATCGAAAGTTTACGAGAAAGACATTATTCCAAACAAATAGGCAACTAAGGTAGGACATGGACAAGGAAGAAGTAACTCATCTCGAAAGGATGATCGATTTACACAAGAAGAATCTTTACATCCTGGAAGAAATGCTGGCGAAATATGGTGCAGACCAACCCCTGCATCTCGTCAACAGTGTCACCATGGAAAGGGAGGCCATTGCACGCTACAGCAAGCAGATCGAAAGCCTCACCTCCAGCAGCAAACAACTGGAAAAATCAGCCGCCCTGGCCAGCCTGCCCCGGCGTCCCTATTTTGTAGGGCGTGAGGAGGAGATTAAGACGATCCTGACCTCTCTGCAGCCCAACAGCCGCACGTTCATCATCGGGATCGAGGGTGTTGGCGGGATGGGGAAATCCGCGCTGGCCATCGAGGTCAGCCACCGCTGTATCGAGAATGATCTGTTCGAAGCCGTGATCTGGATCTCTGCCCAGGAGTCGATCCTCACCCTGCATGGGATCGAGCCGGTCATCCCCGAAGCGAAGACGCTATCCGACATCCTCATCACGATCGGCTCCAACCTCGGGAACCCCACCATCGGCAACCTGTCCATCCAGGAGCAGATCCGGCGCGCATATAACCTGCTGGCCAGGCAGACGACGCTGCTGGTGCTCGACAACTTCGAGTCTTTATCCAAGAGCGAGCAGCGCGAAATTCTCGATTTTCTGCGCCGGTCACCCATCACGCTCAAGGTCATTATTACCTCGCGAGAGCGCGTCTCGGAGGGACAGGTGATCCGCCTGCAGGGCCTGTCGTTCGATGAAAGCCATGCCTTACTCGAATGGGATGCGCAGCAAAAGAACATTCACCTCACCAGCGATCAGAGCAAATACCTGGTCGATCTGACCGGCGGGCTCCCGCTCGCGCTCCTCTGGGTGCAAGGCCAGATCGCCGTCCTCGGTTATTCAGTGACCCAGGTGCTCGATAAGCTGAGCCTGGATGCAGATATCCCGATCCTGCAATACTGCTTCAACCATAGCTGGAACCTGCTGGGGCAGTCAGATGCCAAGAAGCTCCTGTTCATCCTGACGCTCCAACCCGACCCGCTCTCCAGAGATGCCTTGCAGGAAATTGCGGGAATCCTGACGAACGAACATCTCGGGAATGAGCTCAGCCATCTGCTTCAGCTATCCCTCATCGATCACGACCACGATCGCGATTACTTCAGCATCCTCCCGCTCACGAGACGCTTCGTCCGCACGCAGTTTGCCAGTGACCGGAAGTTCATCAAGCAGGCCGAGCTGAAGATCACGCAATATTACGTCAAGCTTCTCTCGCAGAAAAGCAGCTTCAAAGAGTGGCGCAGTTACGACGATCTACTGCAGGACCGCAACAACATCCTGAGCGTCGCGCAATGGTGCTATAAGACGTTACAGAAAAAGCAGACCAGGTCCAGGTCCCTGCCAAAGCAGACCAAAAACATTGCCGAGATCCTGGTCCAGATCGGCACGCAGTTTGGCAGTGTGCTCTGGCAGCGCGCCTACTGGTATGATCGCATGACCCTGGCCCACGCCGCCCTGAATGCCGCGAAACTCATCTCAGACTGGAAATCGGTGAGCACATTTGCCCGTAACATCTCCTGGATCTACTTCCACCAGGGAGATTATCTGAGGGCATTGCACTGGGCAGAGGAGTCCCTTTCCGCTACCAACCAGACGGAGGATGAGCTGCTCATCGCGGCTGCCAAGCGTTCCCTGGGAACCGTCGAGCTGCACCTCGGTAATTTTGCCCGTTCAGAAACACTGCTCAAGGATGTTCTGCAGACGAGTGAAAAGTTCGCTGAAGACGATTACGGCATCTACAGCAAAGGGTTTGCCGAATACGGCCTGGGCGACCTCGAATACGAGCGCGGCAATATCAAAGCTGCCAAAGATTGGTACCAGAAAGCGCTCGATACCTGGCAGGACCCCGTCCGCAAGGATCCTGTCCGTCACATCAGTTACGCGCTGAACGGGCTGGGCTTCGTGGCGTTGAAGGAAAAAAGGCTTGAAGATGCCCAGCGCTTCTTCTCCGCGGGAATCCAATCGGCCGAAGAGTTCGGCCGGGTGGATGAGCTCGCCAAAGGCCAGCTCGGACTCGCTTCCGTACACCTCGAGACCGGCATGGACCTCGACGTGGCCCTGACGCTTGTCAACGAGTCGATCGAGAGCTTCCAGCAGCAGGGCATGCAATACCAGATCCAAAAAGGACTGACACTCCGCAATGAGATCCTGAAAGCACAAGCACAGACGCCAACACCGCAGCGATAGTTAAGATGGATCATGAATTAGAAAGCTTCCTACAGGCATTTAAGAAGCTGGAGAATCAGCTTCAGGTGCTGCCTGTTTCCGAACCACAGATTCAGCGTTTGCGATGGATCCTATCCGGCATCCAAAAGACGGCTGAAAATCTGGCCTTGTATGACCCCCTCACACATGCTCTCAATATGCGCGGTAGCAGCTGGCTGGTGCCTCACGAACATATCAAAGGGATGGGGAAAATCGATATTTACGACCTGCGCCAGGCCAACAAAGTCTACGGTGTCCCGGTCGTCGATTCTGAACTGCATAAGCTGGCCTACCAGCTCATGTCCATCTTTACGCATGATAAGGGGGATTTTGTCTGCCGGTCTCCCGGTAGCGACGAGTTCCGGATCCTCTCCACATCCAAAACGCCGCAAGAGATCCGGCTGCTGCTCACCAAACCCTATCTCGACCAGGAAACTGAATCTCTGCTGACGTGGGACTTTGGCACCGGGCGGACAGAAAGCGAAGCCGAAAACAATCTGCAAAAACAGCGTAAGCTCTTCCGGCCGGTCGTGATCCGGCAGACCATTCTCGAAAGCCACTCGGAGATTCCCCGCCGCATCGAGGACAACAACAGCCACCAGAGTTGGAATGAGTTTAACCTGCCCTATGAAAAGCTGGCAGACACAATTCAGGCACTGCATCTGACGGCCGCATCTGAGCAGCCGATCATCGAACAGATCGAGACGGTTAAGAACATCGTCGCCGGTATCGTGACCCGCGAGGCTCTGACCGGTGCGTTCAATGCCCTCGGCGCAAAATGGTACCTGCATCACACCGCCGTGCGAAGCGTGGCACTGACAGACATGCTGGATATGCATGAAGGGAACGCTCGTTACGGGAGTGTGGCCATCGATCAGGACCTCAAGCGTTTTTCGAACATGCTGCTCGAGCACTTTACCCGGGCAGAAGGCTTTTTGCTGGTCCGCTCGGACCGCGCAGGTGATGAATTCAAGATTATTTCAACGCAGTGCTCACCGGCTGAGCTGGAAGAGAAACTGCAGGCGGTCTGGCAAAGCGACTTACATCATGGGCTGCTCACATGGAACTATGGAGTGGGAAGCAATGATCTCGAAGCCCATGTAAATCTGTACAGGAACAGGGTCAAAGATATTGAAAGCATGGAAGTGCCCAGTTCCAACGGCAAGTCTACCTTCGTCATCGTGCGGCCGGAGAGCGAGGAATATTCGAGTTTATTTAAGCTTTCTGAAGAGACAGCCCGCGTGGTGGATGGGACACCGATCATGGACCTGCATCTGACCGTACAGGCAATCCACAATGTGGAAAATTTCGAGGCCTTGAAGCAGCGGCTGGAAACGTACTGCCAGGAGCTGAGTCCCTTTGAGATCAAGGTCAAGCACATAGCCAGGATGAACGTGAACAATCAACAGGGCCGCTTATGGTTGCTGGCAGAGAAAAATCCCGAACTGGAGCAAATGTATAACGACTTGAGCCGCATCGCAGTCGAGATGGGCTGCACCAGTTATCCTTATAAGTCGGAAGACTGGCTGCCGCATCTCAAGATCGTCAACCTGCCAGAACATACCTCCACGCAGATCAAAGACCCGGCGTTTGGCGCCAGCTGCAATATAAAGTTTACGGTCAGATGTTTCGAGTGGACCGTCCAAAAAGCTCCTGAGCGCTGGGAGCTGCTGCATCAATTTCAATTTTCATAGCAATCATTTCTTAAGCTTGTTTATCAGGTAATACAGAATGGCAACTATTCTGGTCGTAGACCCCAATCCCGGTGACCGCCGCGTCTATACCACACTGCTGGGTAATTTTGGCTACCGCCTGCTGGAAGCCGGTGATGGCAACCAGGCATTGGATCTTGCGCGCACAGAGCTGCCGGATCTGGTGATTACGAGCATTATCATGCCGCACATTGACGGGTTCACTCTCGTGCGCCGCCTGCGCGCTGAGCCGCTTTTGGCAGCGGTGCCCGTGATCTTTCAGACCGCCAACTATCTCGAATCAGAAATTCGGCGATTGGCGCAGGCCAGCGGCGTCCACCAGATCCTGGCGAAGCCTGCAGATCCGCAGGAAATCCTGCGTGCTGTGAATGAAGCCCTCAAACGCCCGACAATACCTTCCCGGCTACCTCAGACCGGACAGCTCCAGCGTGAGCATCTCCAACTCCTGGCAGACAAACTCTATGAAAAGGTTTCAGAGCTGGAAAAAGCCAATGACCGCCTGCGAAATCTCTCACTGACCGATGAACTGACCGGCTTGAACAACCGGCGTGGGTTCATGATCCTGGCTACCAGCCTGCTGAAATTTGCCCGGCGCGCAGGTCATCCCTTGTCTTTACTATACATCGACCTGGACAGCCTGAAGCAGATCAACGATTCGTATGGCCATGCAGCCGGCGATATCGTCATCAATCATTTCGCGCAAATGCTGACAGAAACGTTTCGCGAATCGGATGTGATCGCCCGCATGGGCGGGGATGAGTTCGTTGTTCTAACGATCGATGCGGCCGAGGGTGATCTTGCCAGCCTTAAGGCACGTCTGCAAAACCACGTCGATATCTACAACCTGCGCTCTACGCGGGGCTATCTGGCGTTTAGTCTCGGAGTGATCTCGGTGGACATCCACTCCACGCTGACCATGGAGGAACTGCTCTCCCAGGCAGACGCGGCCATGTACCGGCACAAGCAGAGCAGAAGACGGGTGGCACACGGCTAATACGCTTCGGATGCATAAGCAGTAAAAAAAGAACCAGCTCGGTGAGCTGGTTCTTTTTGCGTCATTTTCTATACCCGTGCCACCTCTTGTTTCAGGGCGCTCACCAATTTCTTAAACCCCTCCTCTTCAAATAGATCCACGCGCTGCCAGCGGCACAGCGACTCCGGCATGGCACATTCTTCCAGCCGCGCAGGGATAAGGAAAACTGTTCCCTGATCCATAGAGTTTGCTTTTGCGAGCGCGATCCTTAACTCCTCATGTCGATATCCTCCCTGTTTATTAAACTCCCTGGAAAGACAGGCAATGACAATATCGCTGCCGTGGATTGCTTTGTAGATTTCATACGCCCAATCCTGGCCGGGCAGCAATCTCTCCTGGTCCAGCCAAACGTTCGCGCCCTCTTTCACGAGGCGCTCGTATAAATGATGGACTGCTTCTTCATCAGGGCGTGCATGTAGAAGAAATATCCGAAGTTGTTTTGATAGTCTCATGAGTAGTTCCTTGAAAGCAGTAACCACAATCCATCGAATCGATCATCCATTGCGTAAAAGGTTGCGCTCCAGTGCGCCGGCTTATCAGATTAAGACATACGAAATTAAATAACAATCCCCCGGCGGGGGATTTTGAGGATGATTTCAGGGGTAACCCAACGGTTGACCCATATCTTGGGGGCAGAACCATGATGCACCTATTCCTGCTGGTTATGTTCCCACCACTCGTGGAACTCCCAATTCTTGAGAGCAAGCCTCAACTCTTTGCGACTGCGCAAATTGAACTTATCGAAGATCCGCTGTAAATGTGTTTTGACCGTCTCGGGGGCGATCATAAGCAGCTCTGCGATTTCATGGTTGCGATGACCGAGGCAAACGAGAGCCACAACCTGTTGTTCGCGATGCGATAGGGAGGCCCAGCGCTCCTCGAGCTCGCTCTGGCTCAGAAATTGATTCAAACCCGCTTTTGTAAAATCGGCTATGACATCTTCTTCGGCGCGGCTTTGTTGTCTGGCAACATCTTTGATCGCCGCGATGAGTTCTTCATCTTTCAGAAAAACGCGCGTCTCGCTTCCCTCCGTTTTTTTTCTCCGCAAGAAATATCCGATGAGACGTTCCAGCACAGACATACGAAGAATTATAGTAGAACAGATGTTCTAAGTCAACCGGGACGCTTTAGTGCATTAATCCTATTGCAAAAACAGTTCTATGCCTCCAGCTCCAGGTCGATATCCTCTTCGGTGGTGATGAATTCATCTCTTGGTTCTTTGCGCAATACTATAAACGGATCGTTCCCCCGCTGAAGATTGAGTCCATGCAACAGCAGCCCAAACTGCGATAGAGCGAACCATACCAGGAAGATAGTCAATGCGATCGAGGCCTGATCGATCCACCGCGGGGTATTCTCATTCAAGTGCTGTACCTCTTCGCGCCAGCCGAGGACCTTCGTTTCATACTCCTGTATGGCCCTCAAAAAGGTCTCGAGGCTTTCACGCGTCTCTGTGAGATCCCCCCCCAGAAGATAACCTGTATCACTCACAAATGTGGAAGCCTGTGTGGCCAACATTTCCACATTGGCGATTTCGGTATCTAACGAACGGGCAGATGCAATGAGATCGCCCAGTGTTTTGCCGGGCAAGCTTAAGTCTACGCCCGGGATGAAGGCGCTGACACCTGTAAGAATGGACTGCAAATTTTCCAACTGAGTTCGCGCGGATACGATTCGGGTGCGCGTTTGTTTGAGCTCCGGTAGCAGTTGATCGTCCAGCGTACCTTGAATACGCTCAAAAAGGGTTTCTGCCCCTTCCGTTTTTTCACTAAGCTTTTCCAGCGCCGTTTGAGCACCATCTAGAATGCGCAGGGCGCGTTCCAGTTCCCTTTCCGAGCTTACCAGGGTGGCTTCTGCCAGCGCCAGCTCGGCATCGATTTCCGTTAATTCACCGGTCGCATCGCGCGTCAAAGGCTCGTTATAGAACCAGATTGCCCCAATGCCTATCACACTTAATACAAGGAATATCGCACTTAAGGCAATCAACAGTCCAGTAAATATTTTACGGGCCATGGGCAGACCTCCAGCATGTAGAAACGAGTTTGCCATAAAGGCTGAAAAACAACCAACAGGCATAATTGCATCCCCGCTGTGAATAACGAATCAAAGCGTTAAGATTATACGTCAAGATGATCTCTACCTTAGAGAAATATGGAAAGCACTCATGCCCGGCTAATATATGCCCAGCGGAGGTGAAAAATCAGAGAGTTCCCTGCTGATTGTGATATATATTCGGACTATAATTCGACCACCACGCATTGGTCCTGTTCAGGAGAGATAGCATGCTCGTCATTATCAGTGACATTCACCTGGGGGATGGCACAACCGCCAGCTCGATCTCCCCGGGTGCTTTTGACCTTTTTTCCAACCGCCTGAATCAAACCGCTTACTACGCTTCCTTTCGCCAGGATGGGACATATCGCCCCATCGAGGACATCGACATTCTGCTGATGGGCGATATCCTTGACCCGCTTCATTCCACGCTCTGGCTGGATACCGCGCCCGGCACGCTGAACTATACCCGTCCGTGGACCAATGTTCGCAGCCCGAACTTTGCCAGCACCCTGGCGGAAACGACCAAAGCCATCATGGCAGTCAACGAGGAGTCCCTCGGAATTCTGCGGCGCTGCGCCAGGGGTGAGGTTGTCCGGCTGCCTCCTGCTAACTCCCTGCACCAACCCGACACGCAAACGAGTGAGCGCATCCCGGTCAACGTTCGCATTCACTACATGATTGGCAACCATGACTGGTACTACCATCTCAAAGGGAGTGCTTTCGACGAGATCCGTAAGACGATCATCGAGTCGATGGGCCTTTGCAACAATTCGGGTCCTTTCCCTTATGAGCCAGATGAAGACCCTAATTTAGGCGACAGGCTGGCATCCTACCGGGTCTTCGCCCGTCATGGCGATTATTATGACAAATTTAATTTCAATCGCGAAAAAGGCCGCGATCACGCTACGCTGGGGGATATCTTTACTATGGATGTTTGCAACCGGTATCCTGTGGAAGTACAAAAGCGCTATGGCGATGAGCTACCGATCGGAATCATTGACAGCCTGCGCCGCATCACGAACGTCCGCCCGGCGCTGGCAACCCCGCTATGGATCAGCGGCCAGATCCGGCGTCATGCCAACAGCACCGCACTGGAGTCAGAACTCAAAGGAGTATGGGACGATCTGTGCGATCAGTTCCTGCAATTAGATGTTGTGCGCGAAGAAGATAAAGCATTTAAGTTCGATATGGTAGATGCTATGCAAGTGCTGCTGAAAATATCGAAGCGCGCCTCATTTGACACCCTGAATGATATTGTGATCTGGGTGCACGACCGGTTAAGAGAAAATGAGCGCTCGCTGGCCGAACATGCCTTGCACGAACCGGTCTTCCTTAATAACACAGCGCGCTTCATTGTCTATGGCCACACGCACCACCACGAGATCATCCCGCTCGACTCGGATGGTGAGCCGCCCATGGAACAGGACCAGTTTTACATTAACTCGGGCACATGGCGCTCTTATTACGATCTGGCAGTCAAAGACCCCAAAGAGCAAAAATTCGTCCGCTATCAAACATTTACCTATCTGACCTTCTATAAAGATGACGAACGCTCGGGCAGGCACTTCGAGACCTGGTCGGGAGCATACTATTAAGAGACACAACCTCATTTTCTATCCGAGTATAGAAAAGCTGGCGTCCCGTGGGACGCCAGCTTTTTACTCATTACTCTTAACTCCCCATCTTTATAAGCAGCAATGTCAATTTATGGTTTGTTCTGTCCGGGAGGGCCACCGGGCGGGCCATGACCCGGAGGCGGCCCGTTTCCATTGTTACCATTATTCCCATTGTTGCCGTTATTACCAGTATTCCCACCACTCGCTGGCGGCTCGGCTGGTTCAGGTTCTGGTGGTTCGGGCTCCGTTGGCTCAGGCTCCGGCGGTGGCGGAGGATCGGTGGGTGGTGGGTCCGTGGGCGGGGGGTCAGTGGGCGGTGGATCCGTTGGAGGGGGTTGAGTCGGTGGACGATTTGTTGGCGGTGGCTGGGTAGGCGGTACATCCGTCGGAGGCGGCTGAGTCGGCGGAGGATTTGTAGGTGGCGCCTGGGTCGCCGCAGGACTGGTTGGCACCGGTGTATCGCGTTTCTTGCGCTCTCGTGTTTCCACCGGTTGAGCCGGAGGGCGGGCCGTGTTGGTCGCTGTAGCAGTGAGCGTTGCCGTAGGTCCTGTCACGGGAATTTCCGGCTCCACCATGATCGCCACGCTGAACAAAGACAGGTGGTAGGTCTGGCCACAGAGCTGCATCCGATCGGGGTATGTGACCTTAGGCAGGTTTTCCCAGCGAGGCTGGGTCTTTTGTTCGGCGTAATACTGCACCTGGTAGAAGCCAGGGCGCGAGTTGAAATCCGACCATTGCTCTTCCGTCAGAGCAAAACAGACTTCAATCGGGCGAAACAGGGATACATCCGGAACCGTGGTTCCATCCGAGTCAATAAACTCTATGTTGACCACACGGGGACGGATCCAATCGGGATCGTCGGCCACCAGCTGATCTGGATCGGGCTCGGCAATCGAAATCGAGCCTTCTATATCAGTGACATTGGGCGGCACATAGACGGTCACATCATCCTTAGTGATGACCGTCAGATCGTTGGCAGGAGCAAGCGGGCTGGCCTGGAGCACTTCATTGGCTTGCGGGACGACGACTGGCGGTCTCAACCTCTGCATCAATACCAGGATAATCGTGCCTACTATAAGGGTCCCAATGATGGCTATCGCTATCCGGGGAACATTGGATACTTCTGTATCGGGTAAGTATTTTTCTGTACTCACAGTAACCTCTAAACATCTTTCACTTATAAAAGAGACTGGCAGGACGACCGGGTTGGTGCATCTATGTTGATGGGAATGATATTTACTTGAAATATCGGCTGTAATACCCCCCTATGGATCGCAATGGAATTCGGTGTGACCAATCGGCAGTCACAGCCCGTGTCTCAGGATTAGGATAAGTTTCGCTTTTTTATCCGCTATTCACATAGTACTAGACGACGAAAAAGCTATCTTGATACAAGCTCATTCTACATTAAAAGGGGACAAAAGTACTCCTTTCAATTGCATTGCTAATTTAAAAATAAGGAAAGGCGATGTTTGGCCTGGTTCCCCAATTTCATCTTAACCTAAACTCATCTTTCTCATTCATTGACTCTGACTACTGGTTTTCATATAATGCGAATCAGCATCGTCGTTCACAAACCTACCCCGCAGCTTTATTCTACAAATCAAAAGATTGGAGGTGTCAGCGCAAATTCGAGTTTGTGTCGTTCACCATTTGATTTTCAAAAAAAGATTCGTCTAAAGGAGAAGAAGATGCGTAGGTTTTTGTTCCCTTTCTTTACTCTGCTGGTACTCACAAGCTTTGTGCTTGCGGCTTGTGGTACACCCGTCACACCAGCAGCTCAGGCAACTGTGGCTACCCAAGAGCCTGCTGCAACGGAAGCCGCAACGGAAGCACCTGCGACTGGTGCTGAAACGGCTACCACGGCTGGCGACGCAACGCCGACTGCCGCCGCTGCCCCCGCTGAACCTGCTGCTCCTGTTGCCGGCGGTGAACGGCTACAGGCCGTTTTAGATCGCGGCCAGGTCATCTGTGGTGTGCATGGTACCTTCCAGGGCTTTGGCTTCGTGGAAAGCGATGGCACCTGGACCGGCTTCGATGTGGATTTTTGCCGCGCCTGGGCCGCTGCCCTCTTTGACGATCCGAACGCCGTGGAATTCCGCGGCTTGAGCGCCCAGGAACGCTTCACGGCGCTGCAGTCTGGCGAAGTGGATGTGCTCGCCCGCAACAGCACCTGGACATGGGCCCGCGACGTGGAACTGGGTCTCACCTTTGGCCCCGTCAATTTCTATGATGGTCAGGCTATCATGGCCCGGACCGATATCGTCAGCGATCCGGCCGCAGGGCTCGAAGCGCTGGAAGGGGCTAACGTCTGCGTGCAGAGTGGAACGACCACAGAACTCAACCTGGCCGATCAGTTCCGGGCGGCTGGCGTGAACTACACCCCGGTCGTGTTCGAAGACCAGAACGCCGCCTTCCAGGCGTATGACGAGGGCCGCTGTGACGCCATCACCTCAGACCGCTCCCAGCTTGCCACCCAGGGACAGGCCGTCCTGCAGAACTATGCAGACCATGTGATCCTCGATGTGGTCATGTCGAAGGAACCGCTGGCGCCAGCAGTTTCAGACGGTGATCCGCGCTGGGCGCAGGTTGTTCAGTGGGTTGTATACGGCATGATCCAGGCGGAGGAGCTTGGCATCACCTCCGAGAATGTGGATGAATTCCTCACCAGCGAAGACCCGGTGGTCCGCCGCTTGCTCGGCGTGGAAGGTGAGCTCGGCACCATGCTCGGCTTGAGCAATGACTTCATATACCGCGTTATCAGTCACGTAGGTAACTACGGTGAAGTCTACGAGCGTAATCTTGCCACCTTCAACCTGGCCCGCGGCCAGAACGAATTGTGGACGAATGGCGGTTTGATGTACTCTCCGCCTTTCCGCTAAATCAAAACGTTTTGATCGGGCGGTTTGGCTTGCACCGAACCGCCCGATTCACATCACATGAACATCAAAGCATTATGGCGTGACATCCGATTCTTGAAAATCCTGGCACAATTGATATTCATCATTGTGCTGGTTTTGATTGCGGCGTATCTGTATGCCAACGTGACAACCAACCTGGCCCGGCAGGGATTGAGCATGGGCTACGGGTTTATGAGAAATCCGGCCAGCTTCGGCATCGGCGAGTCGTTCATCGAATACGATCCGTCCAATCCATATGCACGTGCGCTACTGGTTGGGCTGGTGAACACACTGGTGGTGAGCGCACTCGGTATTGTGTTGACCACGCTCGTCGGCGTGCTGGCAGGGGTGGCGCGGCTTTCGTCCAACTGGCTGATCAACAAGTTTGCTGCGACTTATGTGGGGATCATACGCAATACACCACTCTTGCTCCAGTTGATGTTCTGGTATTTTGGCGTCATCATCCAACTCCCGGGGGTGCGACAAGCGGTCGAACTGCCCGGCCCTGTTTTTTTGACGCAACGCGGAGTCTACATGATCTGGGGGGAAGGAACAGCCACATTCCCTGCCTGGCGCATATTTATCATTTTTGCATTGATTTCCATTTTGATCATCTGGTACGTACTGCGAACTATGCAGAGACGGGCCAGCATTCCCTTATCGCCCTGGTGGAATCTAGCCTATTTCGTTATCCCTGTATTGATTATTTGGATCGGCTTCATCATTCAGCCTGAACCGCCCTTGAGATCAACCGTCCCGGAATTGAGTGGCTTGAACTTTCGAGGCGGCGTTCAACTCACCCCTGAGTTTGCCGCCCTGCTGTTCGGACTGGTGATATACACCGGGGCCTTTATCGCCGAGATCGTGCGGGCCGGCATCCAGGCCGTTTCGCGCGGACAGGTGGAGGCGGCGCGCTCTCTGGGTCTGACGACCGGTCAGGCGCTTCGACTGGTGGTGTTTCCTCAGGCTTTACGGATCATGATTCCGCCGGTCACCAGCCAGTACTTAAACCTGGCGAAAAATTCATCCCTGGCGATTGCGATCGGTTACCCCGATCTGTTTAGCGTGGCCGGGACAGTCTTCAACCAGACCGGTGCAGCGATCGAAATCATCACGATCATGATGCTGAGCTATCTGAGCATCAGTTTGTTCACGTCACTTCTGATGAACATTTACAACACTCGCATACAGCTGGTGGAGCGTTGACATGGCCGTCATCGAAATGAAACCTCCTGTTACAGTCGTGGGTCCGCTGGCATGGGTACGTAAGAACCTGTTCAGCACCTGGTATAACGTTGCGCTGACCTTGTTTGCGGCCTGGCTGCTGTACCTGCTCATCAGACCAGCTATTGAATGGGCAACCACTGAAGCGCGCTGGGGCGTGATCGAGGCAAACCTGACGCTGTTCATGATCGGTCTGTATCCACGTGAACAGATCGGGCGCGTGTGGCTTACGATCTTCATCTTGGCGGCGTTGATTGGTCTATCATGGGGCGTCTGGAAAACGGCTGCACGCGGCTTTGCCTTCATGGCGCTCGGCGCAGGCCTGGCATTTATCCTGATTTCCCTGTATTTTGGGTGGGATGTCTGGATGGAATGGGTCATCGCGGTGTCTATCCTTGTGGTCTCTTACTTTGTTGGGCTCTACCTGCCGCGCGGGTCGCTGGTTCTTACGATTGCCTGGTTCCTGTATTTCCCTCTGGTTTTCCTGTTGATCGCCGGGACCCGATACATCGCCACGCTTCCCCCCGTCAGTTCGAACCTGTGGGGCGGTTTGTTGCTCACCCTGCTCTTGACGATCGTTGGCAACTTTGGCGCCCTTCCGCTGGGTATCCTGCTGGCACTCGGGAGGCGCAGCAAACTTCCCATTGTCCGGTCTTTCAGCATTGGCTACATTGAGCTGATCCGCGGCGTTCCGCTGATCACCATTCTCTACATGGCTTCTGTCCTGCTGCCTTATTTCCTTCCTATTGATATGGATCCTCCGGAGCGAGTCTTCCGCGCCATGGTGGGATTCATCATCTTTGAAGCGGCCTACCAGGCGGAGAACGTGCGCGGTGGTTTACAGGCCATCGACCGCGGACAGTACGAAGCCGCGAATGCACTTGGGTTGAACGGCGCGCAGACCACGGTTTTGATCATTCTGCCACAGGCTCTGCGTATGGTCATACCGGCCTTATTCAACTCCTTTATCAGCCTGTTCAAAGATACGAGCCTGGTAGCCATCATCGGACTCTTTGACGTGGTGCGCATCTCACGATCAATCCTGGCCCAGAGTGAATGGCTCGGCACACACCGGGAAGTATTCCTTTTTGCGTTTATCATCTACCTGCTGTTCAACCTGGCTTTTACTTACGGCAGCCGCCGCATGGAAGAAGCGCTGGGTGTAGGAAAACGATGAAAGAGAAGTCAAAACCTTGCGAAGGTTGACCCGGCATGATCAAAGCCAAAGGACAAACCAGCGAGAGCTTTTTTCAATAAAGACCCTGTGTAATTATGGAGACATTGATGAACGATACGGACAACTCACAAGAGATCATCATTTGCCGGGATGTACATAAGTGGTTCGACCAATTCCATGTGCTTAAAGGCATCAGTCTCACCGTTGAAAAGGGTGAGGTGGTGGTCATCTTTGGGCCGTCTGGTTCCGGAAAATCCACGTTCATCCGCTGTCTCAACCGGTTGGAGGAGCATCAAAAAGGGCAGATCATCATCGACGGCATCGAGCTTGGCAATGACATTCGCAATGTAGAAAAGATCCGCCAGGAAGTGGGCATGGTCTTCCAGCAGTTCAACCTCTTCCCGCACCTGACCGTTATCCAGAATATCACACTTGCGCCTTCCTGGGTTCGCCGCACGCCAAAGGACCAATCGCGTGAATTGGCAATGCAGTTGCTGAATCGAGTCGGCATCCCCGAGCAGGCAGATAAATACCCCGCGCAGCTCTCCGGTGGGCAGCAGCAGCGCGTGGCGATCGCACGTGCGCTTGCCATGCAGCCGCGCATCATGCTGTTCGATGAGCCCACCTCGGCGCTTGATCCGGAAATGATCAAGGAAGTGTTGGACGTGATGATTGAGCTTGCCAGAACGGGAATGACGATCGTGGCAGTGACCCATGAGATGGGGTTCGCCCGAGCCGTGGCCAACCGCATGATCTTTTTCGACAAGGGTGAGATCGTCGAACAGGGCACACCGCAGCAGATCTTCAATAACCCGCAAAACGACCGCACAAAATTATTCCTTTCACAGATCTTGCATCACTAACGAAATCCCGTCGCGCGGCACTGTGGTGCCGCGCTATTTCGCGTTAATTGATTCATATGCAGGGACATGACATTCTCATCCTCGGCGGCGGCCCCAGTGGTCTCTCGACCGCGCTTCACATTGCGAAGGACTTTCCGGAGCTCGCTCCCCGCATCCTGATCCTCGAAAAGGCACATTATCCACGCCCCAAGGTGTGCGCGGGTGGGCTTGTCATCGACGCGGAAGTCATCCTCCAGCGCCTTGGACTCGACGTCAGCGAAGTCCCCCATGTGGATGCGGAGAGAATCCATTTTGATTTTGAAGCCAGGGGATTAAAGATCCGCATACCCAGACGCCATGCTCTGCGGGTCATCCGCCGTGATGAATTTGATAATTGGCTCGCCAAAAAGGCAGAGACTAGGGGATTGGAGATTAGAGAGGGGGTCGCAGTTAAGAACGTTATCCCGCATCAGCATCATATTATTGTCGAAACGAATCGAGGAAATTTTCGCGCCCAAGTTGTTGTCGGGGCGGATGGCTCGAACGGGGTGACGCGTCGCTTTGTTTTCCCCAACGCCCCGGTGCATACGGCGCGGGTGCTGGAAGTGCTGACCCCTATTCAAGAGCAATGTGAATTAAATGAACAGCGCGAGAACATTGCTTTTTTTGATTTCTTTCCTATCCTCTCGAACATTGCAGGATATGTATGGGATTTTCCAACCAGGGTCAATGGCGAATCCATGCGCTGCTGGGGGATTTATGATACTAACATTCTGGCGGGTGAGAAACGTCCACAGTTGAAGGAACCCCTTGCAAAAGAGATGTCCCGCCTTGGTTTTGATCTAAATCGTTATGAGATCCAAGGCCATCCCATTCGCTGGTTCTCGCCCTGGAACCAGATGTCTGTTCCGCGTGTCTTGCTGGTCGGGGATTCTGCGGGAGCGGATCCATTTCTTGGAGAGGGAATCAGCATGGCATTGGGTTATGGCGCGCTGGCGGCCCGCGAAATCGGCGAGGCGTTCCGGCAGGGTGACTTTTCATTTAACGGGTACAGGCGCCGGGTGTTGAAGAGCGCGTTGGGACAGGCATTGATCGCTCGCTGGCTGCTTGCGCACACAATCTATATGTTTCGATGGAAATGGTTTCAGATCCTGGTATGGCGGGTTATCAAGCCCACTGTTACTTTGGTCGCATGGCTCTTCGTCATCAACTGGGCGCGTAGACTCAATTCCTGAGCTTTGAAGAATTGACCTCTGTTATCGCGAAGAGGGCATTCCCTCCGAAGCAGTCACAGGGCTCAAAGAATAGGAGATGGCTTTCTCAAAGTCCGGGCAAGCAGCCCTTGTGTCCGCTAATCCTCGTGAATTGGCGCTCACCTTTGGACGATTCGTGAAAGTTAGCGTAAATTCGCGGATTCTTTTCGACTTTGAGAAGACCATGGAATAGGAGACTGACTCTTGACAAACCTTTGGCATTAGACTATTATCTAATTAGATAATAGTCTAACACGGTCAAACACCTTATTTCGACAACTGTCTCGAAGTTGTATAGAGGTTGCCATGTCCCTTTGTTTACATCCGAACATAACCGAAGCTGACAGCGCTGCAGATATCCAGGCAATGAAACCTTCTGATGCAGGCGATCTCTTTACTCGCCAGACCGGGCAGGTCCTTCTTGAGCTTGGGAGCATGTTTCTCTACATCCCTCCCTTCAACGAGCACGTGGACCGTAAAACCGCTGATCTCCTGATTTCCATTGGAAATAAGCTAAGAACACAGGAGTGATTATGAGCGTACCCATGAACGCCCAGCCTGTGGAACAGACCGACGCCACAAGGATAGAATGGGAATTTGGCACGGCGTATGAGCTATTCATCAGCCTGCATGTCTTTCACCAGCCGGATTACTATGGCATTCGCCCCTCCTGGGCCGCCGGAGTCCGTTCACGGATCCCAGCGACCGAACGTAAGTTGCTGGAAGAGGTGTATCCGTTTATTGGACTGCCTCTCCCCTGGATCCACAGTCTGCCCGCGCCCAAGGATTCGATCAGTGCGTTGTGGGCATTGAAACAGATACCGCCCGGCAAGCGGATGATCCAGCTGCTCAGGCTGGACCAACCTCATCAGCATAGCACCGCAGAGGAAACCGACAAATACAATCGGGCACGCGAGACCCTGCTGCGCATCCTCGAGAGGGGCGCTTGGAAGCCGGAGGACGCGGAATTCCTGATGAAGGTTTGGGGAAAGAAAGCGCCTCTCAAGAATAAAGACATCGTTGAGCGCGCCCTGAACTGGTGGAGCCGCCCCGTGGAGTTGGGTGAAGGGTTTCTCTCGGGACTCCAGCATTATTATCAAGGGTTCTTCGAACAAGAAGAGAAACGAATCGCTCCAGTCCTAGAGGCAGGATTAGCGCGTGCCCAGGAGCTTGCATCCAGAATGACCATAGAAGAGCTTCTCACAGAGCTCTCACAAGGGGTGCGTTTTGGTGAGGAGGTTCGCGCTCAAAAATTCATTATCGGGCCCGCCTTCTGGACCACGCCGCTGGTCTTCTTCGATCATCTGGATCGGGATACTATGCTCCTGCTCTTTGGCGCCCGCCCGGCAGAGATGCCCGCCATCCCTGGCGAGAAGCTGCCAGATGGTTTGGTACGCTCCCTCAAGGCACTCGCAGACCCTACGCGTTTAAAGATCCTTTATTATCTTTCTCACGAAAGCCTTTCCCCCTCCGAGCTTGCGCGGCGGCTGCATTTGCGCGCTCCTACTGTCACTCACCATCTCAGTGAATTGCGTCTTGCCAGCCTGGTCGAATTAACCATCCATCACGATGAGAAGCGCTATGCGATTCGCAAACAGGCGCTCGACTCTACCTTTGGGAACCTGAAGTCGTTTCTGGAAGTCAATCCCTCCGAAGAATAAATAGTATGAACCATCCCTCTGTTTTCGCCAGAATCCTGCGCGTTGTGCGGGAGTATTTCTCACGCGTGCGCGCTTTCACGCCCAACGCGCGCCTGTATCTCCTTCATGTGATGATCGTCGGTGCCGTCATGGGCGTCTTCCGTTTGCTCTTCAATTTTTACGTTTTGAGCCTCGGCTTCGACGAGGCGCTGCTCGGCAATTTAATTACAGCCAGCAGCTTCGTGGCGCTCCTGGTCGCCCTGCCAGCAGGTTATTTCGCAGATGTGATCGGGCGCAAAGGAACCCTGCTCCTTTCCGGCGTGCTCCTGAGCGCGTCGATCATCGCGATGGTGCTCTGGCCCGGCGAGCGGATGTTCTATCTCATGAACATACTTTCAGGTGTCGCGCAGAGTCTGGCCGGGGTAACTATGTCACCTTTCCTGATGGAGAACAGCGAGGAATCCGAGCGCACGTATCTTTTCAGTTTTGGACAGGGATTGACCATGACCATGGCATCCGTGGGGAGCTGGCTCGGTGGCAACCTGCCCACCTGGGTCGGAACGGTCCAAAACACATCTGCCACCAGCAGCCTGGCGTATGGAAATTCGATCCTGATCATGGGAGTGGTCGGGGCTCTGGCCATCCTGCCACTGGCCTTCATCAAGTCGCCACGCATCCCGCGCAGCCAACGAGCTGTCTTTGCGCCCTTCGAATATGCGGCAAAAAGCCCGGGGATGTTGACCAAGTTGATCCTGCCGATGCTGCTCACTTCTATTGGTGCAGGATTGATCATGCCCTTTATGAATGTGTTTTTCCGCGTGGTCCACGACCAGCCCGACCCGGTGATCGGAACACTGTTTGCCTGGGGATCTCTGGCAATGGGCATCGGCCTGCTGGCTGCCCCGCCTCTGGCGGAACGGATGGGGAAGATCCAGCTCGTGGTCATCACGCAGGCAATCTCCATCCCATTCCTCATCCTGCTCGGTTTTTCACCCGTGTTCTGGATCGGAGCAGCCAGTTTCTATATCCGCCTGGCGCTGATGAATATGAGCTCCCCGGTCTATCAAACCTTTGTGATGGAACATGTGGAGCCTTCCGCACGTGCCACTGTTGCCAGTCTCTCGAACATGGCCTGGAATTTCGGCTGGGCGTTCAGCCCGACAATTAGCGGCTGGCTACAGGTCCAGTATGGGTTTGGCGTGCCGTTCGCCGGGACGATTGCGCTCTACACTGTTGCAGTAGCGATGTACTGGGCATTTTTCTGGCGGCGTAGTGAGGCTGGGCCAGTCCCCTCGGCTGCCACAACAGACTAATGAGGCCTTCTTTCGATAAAAGATCCCGCCACTTCTGGCGGGATCAATATTTAAGGGCTGTCCGGAGATCTACTCCTGAATACTTTTCAAGAAACCCGGTGTATTCAACTCACGCTCGAGCAGATACGTGAAATATCCCTGCATCAGGGTCTCGGCTTCCTCCTGCACCTCCGCGCCGGGTCGTGCCCGCGAGGCGTCCGCATAGCTTGAGCGCTGGAAGTGGCGCAGGTACTTGAGCGTCTCCACCGAAATGGGCTTGATATTGCGCAGGCCCTGCCCGCAGCGCGAACAGATCACGCCGCCTGCACTGAAGGAGAAGAACTGGTCTTCAGGCTGAATGGGTCGTCTGCAGTTGGCACACTCAAAAAGCTGAGGACGGAAACCTAGGTGATCGAGCAGGCGCATCTCGTAGTAACGGATGACAAGCCAGGGATCGGCCTTCGACGCAAGGCGGGAGAGAGTCTCTGTGAGCAGACGGAACAGAGCAGAGTTTTCCGTCTCATCCTGATACGTGAAGCGATCTAGAAGCTCGAGCACATAGGAGGCATGGCTGGTCAGAATCAAATCCTCACGCAGCGGCTGATATGCATCGACGGTATCGGCCTGGGTGAGAATGAGCATATCGCGCCCCTTGGCAAGCTGCAGCTTGACATGTGTGAATGGCTCGATGTGCCCGGCTTTGCGCGAAGCAATTTTGCGCGCGCCCTTGGCAATGGCGCGCGTCTTGCCAAGCTGACGCGTATACAGCGTCAACAAACGGTCGGCTTCGCCATAATCGTTATGGCGAAGGACAACTGCATCTACTCGGAAGGAACGGAATTTGGTTTCAGGCATGGGAAAGGTGGTACACAGGTACACAGGTATACATGTTTACTTGTTTACCTGTGTACTTAAATGATCGGGTGTAAACGCGTCCGGTAAAAGTTCTCTCACGGTGGTCTCTTTAACAAGCTTGCCGGTTCCATCTGCCAGAAGGACAATGGTATCCAGCCCGAATTCGGCCATCACCTGGCGGCAACCGCCGCAGGGCGAGCCGCCGTTATCGGTGACAACAGTGATCACTTCAAATTCCTTCTCCCCTTCCGAAACGGCTTTGAAGATCGCCACGCGCTCCGCACACATCGTTTGAGGGTATGCCGCGTTCTCCACATTGACGCCTGTGTAGAGACGTCCCGTCTTCGTGCGAAGGCTTGAGCCCACTGGATAGTTGGAATACGGAACATAGGCGCGCTGGCGTGCCGTGTTTGCGAGGTCAATGAGGGCTTGCTTTTCTTGATTCGTGAGAGTCATGGCAACCTGTCTGCCGCGGAGACGCCGAGACACAGAGCTTGCTTTTTCTCCGTGTCTCAGTGACTCTGTGGCTAACGCTCTTTCTTCTTTCTCGCTACTTTACGAATGGCACGCGCGGGCATGCCAACGACAAGCGTGTCTTCGGGAACATTCTTGGTCACAACCGCACCCGCGCCTGTGCGCGCGCCGTCCCCAAGTTTTAACGGGGCAACCAGCATCGTATCGGAACCGATGAACGCATCCTCGCCGATCTCGGTGGGATGTTTCTTCTCGCCATCATAATTACAGGTGATCGTCCCGGCACCGATGTTGGTGTTCGCGCCAATGTTTGCATTACCAATGTACGAGAAGTGACCCATTTTCACGCCTTCATGCAGCGTAGAGTCCTTGATCTCACCGAAGTTCCCCATATGGACATGGCTCTTCAAGTGCGCGCCTTTTCGCAAACGCGCGAAGGGACCCATATCCACATCGTCTTCAAGCAGCGCGCCTTCCATGACCGATGCCAGCACCTTACAGTGATTTCCGATCCGGGAATCGCGAATGATCGTATTCGGACCGATGATATTTCCCTCGCCGATCACTGTGTTCCCGTGAATATATGTATTCGGCAGGATCGTGGTGTCTTTGCCGATCTGCACACCCACCTCAATATACGTGGAGGCGGGGTCCATCATACTGACGCCGTTCAGCATGTGCTCGCGGTTGATGCGCATGCGCAGGGCGGCTTCTGCCTCGCTGAGATGAACACGCGAGTTGATCCCGATGGTCTCAATAAAATCATCATGGAGGACAGCCTGCACAGGCAGTTGATCCCTGACGGCAATTTCAACAATATCTGTTAAGTAATATTCGCCTTTTTTAGGATTCTTCTCGATACGGTGCAGTGCATCCCACAACCAGTCCGCATTAAAGCAATACGCACCGACGTTCAATTCCTTGATCTCGCGCTGCTCCGGTGTAGCCACGTATTCCTCCACAATGGCCGCCACCGTCCCGTCCGGGTTCCGCACGATGCGCCCGAAGCCGCGCGGGTCGTCTGCGATCACAGTTAAAAGGCTGAAGGGTCCGGAGTTGGTGCGTTGCGTTTCCACCAGTCGCTGGAAGGTCTCGCCGCGTAACAACGGCATATCGGCGTAGGTCACGATGACAGAATCCGTTTTGCCCCTGAGCACCGATTCGGCTTGCATGGCGGCATGCCCCGTGCCCAGTTGCGGCTCCTGCAAGACACACTGCGCGGAATCCCCCAGGTATTTTTCCACCGCATCTGCCCCGTGCCCCACGACCACGACCGGCTTTTCCGTCGCGGCGGATTTCAAGGCTTCGAGCACGTGCCAGAGCATCGGCTTGCCGCACAGAGGATGCAACACCTTCGGCAGATCGGATTTCATACGGGTACCTTGCCCGGCAGCAAGGAGAACGGCAGTTACCTTCATGGATGTCACCTCTTATCCCCTCACCCTGCCCTTCGGGCATTCCTCTCCTATTGGAAGAGGAACTGAGTGAAGGAAACAAAAATAGGATTGGCGGCGGGGCTTTACTTGCGCCACAAATCCTATTTTACACACTACCACACAAAAACCGTTGCGGTAGAAAAGAAGCCCCGCCTATGCGGGATGCCTGTTAACAATCAGGCTGGGGCGCCTGGATTCGAACCAAGATCCACAGCTCCAAAGGCTGGTGTGCTGCCCTTGCACCACGCCCCAGTGCGTGGCACATTGTATCACAGCGGATAGGGATGGGCAACACCTGCACCGTGCGCAGGTACGGTGTGTTACTTCTTCTTCAGTGAGCCGGTATCCTTCAATGTACCGGTCAGTTTCACCGGCATGGTCTTGCCTGGTGTCAGTCCCAGCTTGCGTGCTTCTTCAAACGAGATCACATCGGGGTTGGTGGGGATGTTGCTGGTCTTCTCGACGGCCTCGTTCCAGAACGCATCTACATCCTCGACCTTGGCTGTCTGGCCGGCAGAGGCGAATAGTGCATCGAGATCCACCTCGGGCTCAGGCTCTTCCTGCGGAGGCGCTAACGGTTCCGGCTCAGGGATGGCGGATTCCGGTGCAGCTGCGGGGGATGTGACTCCCAGAGACTGCAAAATATTCTCGACGCTCTCGCGCACGGCGAGCATATCCTTTACCGTCTGCAGGATGCGATCAGACTTGGCCAGCTCCTTGCCAGCCAGCATTAAGGCGTGAGCGGCATCCACGGGGATCAGGATCAGATCGTGATCCTCACCGCGGAACACATGATAATTCCGCAAGCTTTCCTGATGGATAAACTTCGATACTTTCAGGCTTGCACTGTAAATGGCCATCAATGCCGATAACAGTGAAACTTCCATGCTGCTATCGTAAAGGTCGCCGGCGCGTGCCAGCACGCGTCCTCGATGGCTGATGAGGAAGACGGCGTCGGCTTTCGCTCTTTGGCGAAAGTCGATGAGCAGTTCGGAAAGCGTCTGGCGATGCTCATCCGCTTCACGGCTGGACTCAAGAGGGAAGATGGTACGCACCAGGCCGAGGCTGCGCTCGACCGCATCTAGAAAATCTGCCATCGGGATGGGCTTGTCAAAAATGGCCACCGCCCCCGCACTTAGCATTTCATTGCGCGCCTTGCGCTCATGAAACCCGGAAATAAAGATCACCTTTAGATCCGGGTTGCGGATTTTGACCTTGTGCATCAGCTCCACGCCGGAAATGCCCGGGAGCAGATAATCGGCTATCAAAAGATCAATTTTCCGGCGTGAAGCCTCAAGCAAGGCTTCCTCGCCGGAAGGGGCATCAATAATGTCCAGCTCATGCCCGAGCGTTTGCAGGGTGGAATGCAGCAGGCGGACGATATCACGCTGATCATCGACAAGGAGTACGGAGGGCGCGGGCATAATTAATTATATATTACGAAGATTGAGCAAGATGGCAAGCCGCCCAATGGTCAGGACTGACTTCGATAAATGGCGGCTCCTCCACAGAACACTTCTCGATCGCCACCGGGCATCGAGGGTGAAAGCGACATCCCCGTGGTGGATTCAGCGGACTCGGCACATCGCCTTTCAAAATCGTGCGCTGTCGCTTCAAGCGCGGATTCGGGACGGGAATGGCAGACATCAACGCCTGTGTATAGGGGTGCAGAGGATTGCGGAACAACTCCTCGCGGGAAGTCATCTCCACCATTTTGCCCAAATACATCACCGCCACCCGGTTCGACACATGCTCCACCACCGAAAGGTTGTGAGCAATGAATAGATAAGTCAGGCCAAATTCGGCCTGCAGGTCTTTTAAAATATTCAAAACTTGCGATTGGATCGAGACATCTAGCGCTGAGACTGGTTCGTCACAGATAATAAACCGAGGGCGGAGAGCCAGGGCGCGGGCGATCCCAATGCGCTGGCGCTGACCACCTGAGAACTCATGCGGATAGCGCCGGGAATGGTAACTCTCCAGACCGACTTTGCTGAGCGTTTCCAACATGATATCCACGCGCTCTTTGGGCGTGCCGATCCTGTGGATATGCAGGCCCTCCATCACTGATTCGCCGATCGGCACCCGCGGGTCTAGCGAGGCATATGGATCCTGGAAGATAATCTGCATATCACGGCGCGCGACCTTGAGGTCACGAGCCCCCATCGAAAAAACATCCTTACCTTCAAACTTAACCGAACCGCCTGTGGGCTCGATGAGCCGAAGCATGGTCCGCCCCACCGTGGTCTTACCGCAACCCGATTCCCCCACCAGCCCCAGAGTTTCGCCTTGTCGTACAAAGAAACTTACATCATCCACAGCTTTGACGTGGTTGACAACGCGTTGCAGTAAACCTGCACGCACCGGGAAATATTTCACCAGATTGTTGACTTCGACAAGAAGGTCGCCTTTTCCGTTGTTGTTTGTTTCCATGTTGAGTGCTCCAATAAAAGCCAGTGATCAACTGACCTTAAGCGGAGCGACATGGCCATGTTCCTCCGCACTTTTATATAACCAGCAGCGGACAAAGTGTCCTGGCTTCACTTCCTCAAGCTCAGGCTTTATCTCTGCGCAAATAGTACATCCATACTTAAAACGCATTTGACAGCGCGGTGCAAAACGACAGCCGGGCGGTAAATTCACCAGGTTCGGCACCGAGCCGGGGATCACGTCCAGCCTCTCCTTGATTTCACCCAGAATGGGGATCGAGCCGATCAGACCTTGTGTATAGGGGTGTAGTGGCTGGTCGAACAGAGAGTTGACATCGGTCTGCTCGACGATCTCGCCGGCATACAT
>DATHTL010000198.1:0-19634 GCA_035463255.1 Anaerolineales bacterium
CTGGCAACGCCTCTGCTCGGCAACCGCGTCGATCGCTTCGTTTGGGATGGAGAGAACCTCACGTTCGATCTCAATCTGATCATGCTGCGCTCTTTCCAGAATGACGCTGCGCCGGAGCCACCGGATCAGGGCGATGAGGAACAGCCTCCGCGCGGCAACCATGATGGCGGCGTGATGGTGTTCGGGCAGGATGGCACACTCCACATATTTATTGGGGATGTAGGACGGCGGGGGCAAATGCAGAATCTGCCCTGCGGACCCGTCGAAGAATGCGATGGGGAAACCGAACCAGACGATCAATTCGGCGGACCAGAGCCCGATGACGCCCATCTTACTGGCGTGATCCTGCGCTTGAACCCGGATGGCACTGCCCCGGAAGATAACCCGTTCTTTGAAGCGGGCGCTGCCATCGGTGGTGAAGTCGGCGAAAACATCCAGAAGGTCTTCTCGTATGGGCATCGCAATAGCTTTGGCATGGCGATTGACCCCATCACCGGCAACCTCTGGCTGTCGGAAAATGGCGATGATAGCTTCAGCGAGATCAATCGGATTGTGCCCGGCCTTAACGGCGGTTGGATCCAGATCATGGGGCCGGCAGAGCGCATCGAGCAATTCAAGGAGATCGAAACAACATTTTCAGCAAATCCTGCAGCACCTCCTGCCTTGCAGCAATTACGCTGGCCGCCCACGAATATCGCCGATTCTCCCGACGAGGCGCTGGAACGGTTGTTCATGCTGCCCGGAGCCACTTACCAGGATCCGGTCTTCAGTTGGAAGTGGGAGGTTTCTCCTGCCGGTATCGGCTTCTTGAACAGCCGCGCCCTTGGAGAGCGCTTCGAAGGTGATCTGTTTGTGGGAGCAGCCATACCTCAGCTGGAAGGCGGCTATTTGTTCCGCTTTAACCTGGATGATGACCGGGAAGGGTTTGAATTCAGGCGGAGCGACTTACGAGATGGTGTAGCGGACAATCTTGCCAAGCATGAGATTACCGAAAGTCGGCCGTTGCTCATTGGCCGGAATTTCGGTGCCATCACCGATATCGAAATGGGACCCAATGGAAATCTCTACGTGGTATCCCTCACACAGGGAACGGTGTATGAGATATTCAAGGTTGGGGACGATACGGGTGATGTGGAGTTTTCCACAGAACTGACTGGCGAAGCAGAGGTGCCTGGTCCCGGCGATCCTGATGGAAGCGGCATGGCGACGATCACGATCAACACGTCCAAGCGCCAGGTCTGCTTTGCACTCATGGTAGATGATATTGAACCGGCAACGGCTGCCCATATTCATGTTGGTCCGCCAGATGTGGCCGGACCCGTGGTCATACCGCTCAACCCACCGCCGACCGGTGGCGCTTCCACCGGTTGTGCGAACAACGTAGACCGTGCCTTGCTCAGGAACATCCTCCAGCGTCCGGAACGGTATTATGTCAACGTTCACAATGAAGAATTTCCGGCCGGCGCGGTGAGAGGTCAACTCCCGGGAGAGGATGACGATGGCAACGGTAATGGTAGTGAATTCTCGGCCACGATGACCGGCGCTGCAGAGGTGCCCGGCCCTGGTGACCCCGATGGTATGGGCGCCGCGTCAGTCCGGGTGAACCCTGATCAGAATCAGATCTGTTTTGGGCTAGCTGTTTCGGGGATTGAGCCCGCGACGGCGGCCCATATCCATGTGGGTGCGCCCGACGAGGCAGGCCCCGTTGTGGTACCGCTCACCCCGCCAGATGCAAACGGCTCTTCGAATGGCTGCGTGAGCGATGTAGATACTGCCTTAATCCAGAACATCCTCCAGAATCCCGAGCAATATTACGTGAATGTTCACAACGCAGAATTTCCGGATGGAGCAGTACGAGGTCAACTCACGAGATAATAAATAGAGAACGAATAGAAAGCCCAGCGGCCACGGCCGCTGGGCTTTCCTTAGAAAGGAGAATGCAGTGAGCAGGAAAGGAGGTGATCCTCGAATAGATAAGACACAGAAGTTTGACTAATTTTCCGTCTATTTATTTCCAATCATTTACATATAGAAAGGTGAGCACAGATGAAAAAGATTGCGATTGTACCGATCATTTTGATTATGATAGTCGTGTTGGCTTTGCCCGGCGCTGTATCGGCGGGTGGACGTCCTTTTTCGACAACACTCACGGGTGAAGCGGAAGTAACGGTGGAAGGTGTACCGAACCAGGGCGATCTCGATGGTATTGGTACAGCACACCTCGCGCTCAACCAGGGTCAGGGCGAGATCTGTTATGAGTTAACCGTATCTGGAATTGCCCCTGCTGCGGCAGCCCATATTCACGTCGGTGCTTCGACGACCACTGGTCCTGTTGTAGTCCCTCTCGAGCCTCCAACAGATGGCTCCTCGAGTGCATGCGCGAGCGTGGACCGTGAGTTGATCAAAGCCATTCGGCAAAACCCCGAAAATTATTATGTCAACGTTCACAACGCGGATTTTCCGGGTGGCGCGTTGAGAGGTCAGCTCTCGAAATAGTAATCATTGAATGAGTAAGACAACAGGCCGCGCTCATTGCGCGGCCTGTTGTGTTTTCATTGTACTGGTTAAGTTCCACCTGGTTTTATCCAAACAACCATTCATGCAACATGCGTCCCGGTGAAAAGGCAAACGCGCCCGCGATTAGGATCCCGCCAACATACAGTGAAATCATGGCGAAGCGATGGGCTTGAATGTATCCATGGCGGGCAGCAACGTATGCCATCGGCACACTAAATAATGTTAGAAAGCTGAACGCATGGATGAATCCAAAATGGTTGAGGAAGCGCGGTCCTACTTGTGCTGGCATGATCAGCGTGATCAATCCTGTTGCCAGCATCAGTACCATGTAAATTCTTCCCAGCCGTTTATGACTTGGCGTGCCTTTACGTCTGAACAGCTGGAAGGCGCCAATGGCAAACGCGGGAAGCACCGTTGCGAGGTGCAGATAGGCAAGTTGTGTGTAGCTCATTTCAATACTCCTAAAGGTTCACTGTAAAAGATCCTAGTCCTCAGGCTTTGCGAGTGGTGTATACCCTCGCAATCTGGACTCAATCAGCTCAAGGTTTGCGCGCATTTGATCAAGCTGGGTGGAAGAGATTCCGGATAACGTGTGATCCGCCAATTCCACTGCCAGAGGGATCACCTTATCCAGCAACTGTCTGCCCGTGGAAGTCAATACTAGGCGGAAGGTCCGCCGATTTTCTCCCGGCCTGCGCGCCAGCCATCCACGTTCCACCATGCGGTTTGTCAATATGGATATGGTGCCTCGCTCAATCAACAAATGATCGGCGAGGACAGAGGGGGCAATTCCTTCCGCGCCGCCTTGGTCTTGTATGGCCAAAAGAATACGAAACTGAGCCTGCGTGATGCCAAGGTCGGCAAAATGCTGGTCAAATCCGGTAGCCATACGTGTGCCAATGCGCATGAGCGCTGTACAAACCCAGGAGCTAAGAGGTTGATTGTTCATAGTTATAAATATAACTGTTATATATATAACTGTCAAGTGATAGTTAGAAATTCTTATAAACTTCATATAACAAAACAGCCCGCGCGATGGACGCGGACTGTTTTGTGAAGTATGCAGATCAAGCCCCTACCTCAATAGTAAACCCACCTGCGGCTTTCACGTAAAAACCATAAGAATGACCGGTGTTTTCAGGCGCGGGCACATCAAAGCCATCTTCTCTCAGGCGGCGATTCAGAGCATCGACGTGCTCTTCTTTCTCGATAAAAAAGCCGATATGAAATGTGCTGGGATATTGACTTTGGATTCCCTCGCTCGCCTTCATGAGCGTGAGTACAAAGCCCCACCCATCTTTCTCATCCGTCAGAAAGCCCATGCCCTTATTGCCTCCCATGTTTTGCATTCCGAAATATTTCTCCAGGAAATCACTTGCCGCCTGAACATCGCTGACCGTAAGGTTGATGTGGTTTAGTTTCATACCGATAATCTCCTGTTCCAAACTTCTTACTCTTGATGGACAAGCTCTGTCACGTGAGCAAATTCCTCTTCAAGAGCCGCCCGTTCCTCGTCTGTCAATTCAATAGACTTCGCCGATGTCAATGAAGAGCGAGCCAGCTCAACATTCTTTGTCCGAATCGCTAATTCGGCCCGGTATAAATACGCCCTGACGAGCTCAACGGTCTTCGCATCTGTAAAACGGTTTATACCGTTTTCAAGTGTTTTGAGTGCCAGCGCCTCATCCCCATGGGCATCCCCCAGGCGCGCGGCAACGTGAATGATCTGTGCCAATCCTTCCGCTTTCTCGGCCGAGTCCTCCTGTTCAGAATCACCAAGCTTATAGATCCGCAGCCAATTCCCGCCCGGGTCAACTACACTGAACCCGCGCACGGTGCCGTATTTTTTGCGCGGGCGCAGTATGCGAGGGATTCCTGCAACAGGCAGCTTTCCATATGTTGCCCGTAATCTGGCAGCAAAGTCACGGTACAGGCTGTCTGGGTCTGGGACAGCCACAATGACACTTCCATACGAGTCCGCCGGGTTAAATCCATCCATGCCGAAGAGATGGATCTGGATGTCCTCCAGAACAACAACAGCATAAGGGTTTGGACGGGTCTGCCGATACGTTCTTTTAAAGCCGATGGACTCGTAGAACGCTATAGATTCGTCAAGCTCTCGACAAGGTAAGATGGGGTACGTACGTTCGTTGGCCATAAACTGACTCCTTTTCGTCACTCCTCAAAATACTTCCTGGGTCTTTCTCGGCGCGTTATTTTCATTATAGAAGGTTGGTGTATGTAGGGAGGGTTTGGAGTCAAGGTGGATTATTGAGCTTGATTTTACGTTTCAAATTAGCGCTTGTAGGGTTGATACGTGTAGTACTTAGGTCTTTGATCTATCCTGAGGTGAAGCCAGTACACCCCCAGCCCTGAGGTGCTTACCCAGATGGGTTTATCCCCGATCTTATCTTTCAATGTATCTGCTAGAACAACGAATAACTCATGCACTTGCGCCGCTGGAGCTTGACGAAGAAAAATAGCGAAGTGCGAATAGTAGCTTTCCGATGCGATCGGACGTGGTGCGACCAGCTCGGCATCTCCTCCAATGTTTTGGAACTTGATGACATTCTGGCTGTCTGGCTGTGAATTGAACTGCTGGGAAAACGGCCTTGGATCTGCGTGTACACTCGATAAGTGGGGGCTGTTGACCAACACAAATTCATAAGCCTGTGTGATGCTCGATCTTGTGAGAGGTGGGTTCTCCCAGAAGAATGCCTCGAACGGTGAGTCCTTCAAAATAGAAACATAAAAATCTCTGAATTCAGGATTCTCACGCCAGTAACGAATCACATCTTCATAAAGGATCTGATCCTGATTCTCGAACAACCTTATTTTATGAACGTCCTTATCTTTCTTATCTACCTGTGCTTCCCACATACGGCGATCCTTCCCGACCCTAAAGTTGACGGAGCGCAAACGCGATGGCGGCTGCCCAGGCCAACACCTTGAACTCACCGTGCTCTAGGGCAGTTTCGATTTCTGGACGACTTAGCATGACGAGTTCCTGTTCCTCCAGATCGTCCGCGTTTCGTGAAGTAATGTAGCGCGTCCGGCGAGCGAGATATAGATGTCCTGTAGCAACGCCCCGGTTCGGATCGACGCGATAACTTCCCAGATGAGTCCATTCAGTGGATTCGTAGCCGGTCTCCTCCAGCAGTTCTCGCTGTGCCGCCCGCAAAGGCTCTTCACCTTCGTCAACAAACCCTCCCACGATGCCCAGGGTTGTGCCCTCCACGCCATACTTGACCTGTCGGAAGCAAAGGAAACGCTCATCCTCGGTCACTGCGACCACATTGACGTAATCTGGTGTGACGATCCACAGCCAGTCCGGAATGAGACGTCCATCTGGCAGCTCGACGGTGTGATTCTCCACAACGAGCCACGGCCGCTGCTCAAGGACCGTCTGACGGGTTTTTGTTTTCCATGATTTCATAGTTCACTCCCACAAAATGGTGTTCTCAAAAAACAAGCCGCACCTCACCGGCACGGCTTGTTCATCTCTAGTCTCTAATCTCTGATCAATCGAGCTTACCTGTCAACGAGGTCATCTTCAGCTCACCAATGGCCTTGGTGATCTGAATATCACGCGGGCAGACCATCGTGCAGTTATAAATCGTGTGGCACCGTGCCAGCCCGTTTGTTTCGCTGACGATGTGCATGCGTTCGGCAGCGCCTTCATCGCGGCTGTCATAAATGAAGCGATGCGCTGCCACCAGCGCGGCGGGACCAAGATAATCATCGCTGCCCCAGTAGGAGGGACAGGAGGTTGTGCATGCCGCGCACAAAATACATTTGGTGGTGTCGTCGAAGCGAGCGCGCTGCTCAGGCGATTGGATTCGCTCTCTGCCATCCTCGGGGAGTGGACTGTCGTTGATGAAGTAGGGCAAAACCTTCTTGTAATTGTCGAAGAAGGGCTCCATATCCACGATCAGATCTTTTTCGACTTTCAAGCCAAGCAAGGGCTCCACCGTGATGGTTGCGCCCACATCCCGGACAAGTGCCTTGCAGGCCAGCATGTTCTTGCCATTGATGCGCATCGCGTCCGAGCCGCACACCCCGTGCGCGCACGAGCGCCGGAAGGAGAGCGAACCGTCGTGATAGCCCTTTACGTACTCAAGCAAATCGAGAATCCGGTCCGTCTCTTCCGCTTCCAAGGTATAGGTTTCATAGTGGAATTTCTTATCCACTTCAGGGTTATAACGAAAAACTTTTAGGGTTACCTGCATGGTTTCCTCACCAATTAATAAACACGTTTCTTCGGTTGAAATTTTGTAATCACTACAGGTTTGTATTGGATCTTCACTTTGCCATCTGCTTTCCAGGCGAGTGTATGTTTCAGCCAATCCTTGTCATCGCGCTCGGGATAGTCCTCGCGTGAGTGTCCGCCGCGCGACTCTTTTCTATTCAGTGCACACGCAGCCACCACTTCTGATACTTCAAGCATGTTCCCAAGCTCCCAGGCATTCAGCAGCTCAGTGTTAAATATTTTGCCTGTATCGCTCACGCAGACGTCTTTGAAGCGCGCCTGCATTTGTCTCACCTTTTCCAGTGCTTCCTGCATGCCTTTTTCATTGCGGTAAATGCCGACATCTTCGAACATGACCTTCTTTAGCTCGGTGGATAAGCTAAATGCATTCTCTTTGCCCGAGCCTTTCTTGAGCGCTTCGAACTGAGATCTTGCATCTGCTCCCGCGTCCGCGGGGAGATTCGTGTAATCAGTCTGTTTCGCGTACTCCGCCGCGCGCAGCCCCGCGTGCTTTCCGAACACGACCAGATCAAGCAGCGAGTTCGTGCCGAGGCGGTTGGCGCCGTGCACAGACACGCAGGCACATTCCCCCGCCGCGTACAGGCCCGGGAACGGCGTATTATTGCTGTCAATGACAACTTCACCAAATTTATTCGTTGGGATGCCGCCCATCGTGTAATGCGCGGTTGGCTGGATTGGCATCATTTGCGTGATCGGGTCTACACCTAGGTACACGCGGCAGAAGTCGATAATGTCGGGCAGTTTCTTGAGAACCTGCTCGCCCGTAATGGTGTACGGTGAGCCATCCGGGTTAGTACGGCCATCCATGGCGGCGTATTTGTTTACCGCATCCGGGCGCACATCCAGATAAACGTAGTTCTTGCCATTCACCCCGCGTCCCTCACGGATCTCGGTGTAGATCGCACGCGAGACTACGTCGCGCGAGGCCAGGTCTTTCACGCTCGGCGCATACTTTGGCATGAAGCGCTCGCCTTCGCCGTTGATTAATACGCCGCCTTCGCCGCGCACGCCTTCCGTGATCAGGATGCCCAGCTTGTAGATGCCGGTCGGATGGAACTGGAAAAACTCCATGTCTTCGAGAGGCAGTCCACGGCGCAGAAGGATCGCGGCTCCATCTCCCGTGTACGCATAGGCATTGGATGTCACTTCGAAGATGCGACCATGCCCGCCCGTGGCGAAGATCACGGCTTTGGCCTGGAACATGTGCAACTCGCCTGTGGCCAGTTCCACGGCGACCACGCCTGCTGTCCGCCCGTTTTCGATCAAAAAGTCGAGCACCTGATATTCATCAAAGAACGTCACTTTATTCTTCAGGCATTGCTGGTACAGCGTTTGCAGGATCATGTGTCCCGTGCGGTCTGCGGCATGGCAGGCGCGCCGGACGGGTTTACCCGTTTCGTTGTTGGTGTGCCCACCAAACGGACGCTGGGAGATCTTTCCTTGCGGGGTCCGGTCGAATGGCAGCCCCATGTGCTCGAGCTCGAGCACCGCGTCGATGGCTTCGTTGGTCATGAACTCGATGGCATCCTGGTCGCCCAGATAATCGGAGCCTTTGACGGTATCATAGGTATGCCATTCGGGCTTGTCTTCCTCATAATTGCCAAGCGCCGCACTGATGCCGCCCTGCGCCGCGCCTGTGTGTGAACGTGTTGGATAAAGCTTACTGATCACGGCCGTCTTTGCGCCGCGCGAGGCATACAGTCCCGCCATCAACCCCGCGCCCCCCGCGCCGACGACCACTACTTCAAACTGATGAACATTCGCCATAAATTCTCCAAATTAACCACAAAGATCTGCCTTAGTGAAACTTTGTGCCCCTTTGTGGTTGAAATTTCAGGAAGTCCAAAGTACATACAAACCGATCAAGCTCATTGAGATCATCATAGCGATACTAATGTAACGGACAATCAAGCGTCCACGGGGCGTAACAATGTAATCATCGGCGATCACAACCAGTCCGTGCACGCCATGCGCGACGGCCAGAAGAAGCAGTGCACTTGCAGTCAGCCTCCAGAAAGGCGTTGCCCAAGGCGAGAGGTCGGGTACCTCCGTACTCTGAACATGGGTGTTGGTAGGCATGAAGCCCCAGCGCAGCACATCCGCCAGATTCATGTCGTTACGCGCGCCCATCCACAGGGCTCCAAGGATCGCGAAGAGGATCAGCGCATACATGCCTAGCGCGGAGAGCCGCGTGAACAGCCACATGAACATCTCAAAGTTGAGTCCGCGCTTCCCTAGCGGCAGGGTTCTCGGTTTTGTCGTTGCCATGTCAGCCTCCCGCCGTGCGAATGATCACGAAGACGGCAATCGCGAAGATCGGAATGAAGACCGCCCACTCCACCCAGATCGCCTCGCGCTGGTGGACCAGCAGCTTTGGGAACAAGTCGATCAGCGTGATCCGCAAGCCGTTGATGGCGTGGAAAAGTACACAAAAGAAGATGAAGATCTGGAACAGCCAGTGCTCGTACATTGAGTTCAATGCACTCCCGATCTGGCCGCCCAGAAACGATGCAATGATGTGCATCGTGACAAACAGTGCCATGCCCAGCCCGCCGATGCGATGCAGGACAAACGTCAGCATGGGGCCGCCGCCTCGATACTGCAGGCCTTTCGCCAGGCTGACATTTCTGTTCAGGCTCATCGAAGCCTCCTTAGGAACTTGGTTTGGGGAAGGTAGCGGATGATTCTCCATCCGCTTTGATTAAAAGTGACAATACTCATGGGTTATTCGTTTCAGACTTCCTCTAATAAAGAGAGGATAGACCTTTATAATCCATAAAAGTAGCAAATGTGTTCATATTCTAATCGAAATAGCATGTCACTGCGAGTTTTTGGGCACATTTACCGGATTAGGCACTAACGTCAAAGCATTTTGGAGGTGCATATGTCGGAGCCTATTAACAGGCGGGAGTTCATTAAAGGGACTGCGGCGGTCATTGGCGGCTTAATTACCGCCGTGATCGGTATTCCCACGGTTGCCTATTTGATCGATCCCGCCCTGAAAGAAAGTGCCAAGGAAGCCTGGATCCCAGTGGGGAAACTCGAAGACATGCCCGTTGGCAAGCCCACACCTTTTTCATTCACGCGCGTGCAGGTCAACGGTTGGGAGCGGACCGCTACCAGTCACGGGGGGTATGTAATCCGCAAGTCTGAAAACCCAGACGATTTGCTCATCCTCAACAGCCGCTGCACGCACCTTGCCTGTACCGTAAACTGGTCTGAGAACGACAAGGTATATCTATGCCCGTGCCATGATGCAAAGTTTGGTCAGCAGGGAGAAGTGCTGGGCGGTCCACCGCCTCGACCGCTGGATCGATTTATAGAATTTCGAGTGACCGATGAAGGGATGCTCGAGATCTTTTACAAGGAAGCCTGAGCCATGTGGAAAAGACTCTTTGACTGGCTGGATGAACGGCTTGGCTTGAACGATGCCTACAAAAACCTGCTCGACCGCCCGGAACCGAGGGGCAACTGGTGGAACACGTTGGGCTCTGCCAGCTTGTTCTTGTTTGTTTTACAGGGTGCCACCGGCATTTTTCTGACCGTTTACTACACCCCCTCGCCCGATCACGCCTATGACTCCATCCAGTACATCATGGAAGGTGTTGCCTTTGGCTGGCTGATCCGCGGCATCCATCACTGGGGCGCCTCGTTGATGGTGCTGATCGTCTTCATTCATATGCTGCGTGTCTTTGTGACCGCTTCCTACAAATATCCACGCGAGATGACGTGGCTGATTGGCATCGGTCTGCTGCTCACGACGATTGGCATGGGCTTCACCGGATATCTGCTCCCCTGGAACCAGCGCGCGTACTGGGCGACAACCGTCGGCACGCAGATCGCAGGGACCGCTCCCTGGATTGGCGAGTTCATCCTTAAGGCTCTGCGCGGCGGACCGGACCTGAGCGCGCTCACGCTACAACGCTTTTTCGCCGCCCACATCTGGATGCTTCCCGCCGCCCTCGCAGGCTTGATCGGGGTGCATCTCTATCTCATCATCCGTCACGGCGAATCCCATTTCCCGACCAAGGAAGATTGATTGCCACAGAGTCACTGAGACACAGAGAAAACAAAAACTCCGTGTCTTTGCGTCTCCGTGGCTAATGCTTTTCATGAGGCGTTATGGATAACGATATCAAACAGAAAATCAACGAACGTTACCAGCGTGAGCTCGATAAGGGTGAGCGCTTCTGGCCAGATAGCATCTTCAAAGATCTGATCGTGTCGCTGGGCATTTTTATCGTTTTGATCCTGCTTGCCACGTTTATCGGCGTTGCGCCTGAAGCCAAAGCTGACCCTGCAGATACATCTTATCTACCCCGTCCCGAGTGGTACTTTCTTTTTCTCTTCAAATTCCTTGCGCTCTACGGACAGATTCCTGTCATAGGCAAGATCGAATGGCTGGCAACGGTTCTTGTCCCCGGCATTGGTATTGGCTTGCTGACTCTCCTCCCGTTGCTGGATAAATCTCCCTACCGGCATTATTCCCGCCGCATCTTTGCCCTCACTTTCATGGGCATCATCGTTCTGGATATCGTTCTGCTGACGATTATGGCGAGTTTGCCCATCCCTCCGAACGCTGCAGAATTAGCCGTTTCAACCACTCTCCAGGCCATCGGCGGATTGTGGATCCCTGCGATCGTGTTGGCGGTTCTTGTTGCGATCTATATCTTCAGGCGGCAAATTTATCAGGTGTCGACGCGGCGGAGTCTGCCAATCTGGTTAACGGTCGCCGGCTCGCTCGCAATGGTGGTGATGACTATTGTGGTTAGCGCCCGCGCGGCGTCCTATACGAAGCCGGAGGAAACTGAGGTCGCCTCTACGTTGGTCGATCAGATTATCGCTGGACAGGACCTGTATTCTGTCCAGTGTGTGGAATGTCATGGCGATGACGGTTCGGTTGCGGTGATCGAAGGCGTGGAAGGACTCGAAGGCGAAGAGATCACTCCCATCAACAGCCGCGATGTGCTGTACACAATCACGGACTCGTCCATGTATGAAGTGATCGCCTACGGGCGCCCGAACGCCGGCATGCCGCCATTTGGAAAGACCTATGGCGGCGAGCTTTCGAGGAGTGAGATCGATCATATAACCCTTTTTATGCGCTACATGTGGGATGACCGCTTTGAGCTTCCTGCTGAAGCCCTGAAGCCCTTGTTCCCACCGCTGGCTGAGGGTGAAGTGCCTTCCTATGAAGTGCACATGGCGCCGATCGTAAAGCGCTACTGCGTTTCGTGTCACCGCGAAGGGAAAGACAACAATAACTATTTGATGACCACCTATGAAGAGGTCCTGACTACCGGTGATAGCAAAGATAAGAATGTGGTCGCAGGCGACCCTGATGGATATCTGATCCAGGTCATCCAGGGAACTCCGATTATGGATCCCGAGAATCCCGGTGAAGAAATGATCGGTGTGATGCCTCCCAAAGGACATCTTAGGCCCGACGCTGTAAACGCCTTCGTCCGCTGGATCATGAACGGGATGCCGGAGACCGCGGAGGAGGCAGCCGAGTTATCGACCTCACCGGAAGTTACTACCACGCCAGCGCCTTGAGCTCTCTAAAATAGAATGAGTAAAAACAAACGTCGGGATTTTATAATCCCGACGTTTCATTATGAGATGTTGACAATCAATTAATGGATCACTGGCGTGTCAGGCGGCGGAATATCCGCCTCCGGGTGCTGCGCAGTAGACCTCTTTTCTTCAGGCGGCCGCCGCACGGGAGGTCCAAGCCACCGAAACAACAAGACGATCCTAAGAATCAAGGCCAGGACGGCCAGGGTTTGCATACGTACTCCTTGCTTATCTTTACCGATTTGATTCTAGCACGGCTTTGCTGATTCTCCCGTCTATAAGAACAGGTACAATATGCCATCAAACCAATCAGACGGAGGCTGAGATGAAAACTGCGAGCGGACTCGAATATATTGAATTGGAAGAGGGCACCGGCGCACAGGCCGAAGCAGGCAAGACGGTCAGCGTCCATTACACAGGGAAGTTTCAAGATGGCAGGGTCTTCGACAGCTCGGTCTCGCGCGGTGAGCCGATCACATTTCCACTGGGCGCCGGGCGCGTGATCAAAGGCTGGGATGAAGGCATTGCACTCATGAAAGTAGGTGGAAAGGCCCAGCTGATCATCCCGCCGGAATTGGCTTACGGCGAGCGCGGCGCGGGCGGTGTGATCCCTCCCAATGCTACTCTGGTGTTTGATGTGGAGCTCGTCTCAGTCAGCTAATATCGAGAGTGGATTACTTTTAACGGTATGGTGTCAAGGACAGGTCATCATGCGGACGAATGAATCTCTTATTAGTGTTACCCGTTATTTTGCCCTGATCGTCGGCGCGGCGTTCGCCCTGGCCGGTATTGCCGGCTTTCTGCCTTTCTTTACGCCTCATGCCTCAGTGGAAGCCCCGCAACTCATCGTGAATACGAGCTATGGTTTTTTGTTAGGCTTATTCCCTGTAAATATTGTTCATAACCTTTTTCATTTTGCATGGGGGGTAACAGGTCTCCTGGCATCCCGCACCTATCCTTCGGCACTGAAATTTTCACGCTATTTTGGAGTGACTCTCGCTATTCTGGCCATTATGGGACTGCTGCCTCCATTGAGGACAGGGTTCGGGCTCATGCCTCTCTATGGACATGATATCTGGCTGCATGGTCTCGAGGCGGTCATTGGCATTTACCTCGGGTTCTTCGCTGCCCAAAAGCATCAAGTGCAGGCAGAAAAGGCAGCCTGACATGTTTCATCTCTCAGACGCCAACCCCAGGGTTCCTGCTTTTTTGCGGCTGGTGGTCGGTGTGGAATGCTCGGTTGTATTTGTGGCTGGCGTTCTACTATTTTTCCCGCCTGGATTGGCGGCAGACCTGTGGGCGTGGACCATTCCACCATTCAACTCACGCTTCGTCGGAGCCATTTACCTGGCTGCGTATATCCCTTTGATCATCTTCTGGTTCGTCCCTCGCTGGAATCCCGGTCGTCTGACCCTCTGGATGATCTTGACCTTTACGACACTGGTGATGATCACGATGCTCATCCACCGGGATGTGTTTGAATGGAACCGCCTCGCGACATTCATCTTCTGGCCGTTGTATATTTTTCTTCCCATCAACTCAGTGATCTTTTTGCTGAGATCGGAAAAGGTCGATACAGCAAGGAGATATGACGGACCCGGGGCATTGCGCATCGTTTTATTGCTATTTGCATTGCTGGGCGGAGCGTACGGTCTTGGCTTGCTGATTATTCCGGAGCTACTGACCGCTTTCTGGCCCTGGGATGTGGATGCCTTCCATGCCCGTATATATTCGGCCGCGTTTGTCACCCCGGCAGTCGCCGCATGGATGTTGAGCTCGCGGCGCGGATCTGCCTCAGAACATTTGAGCTTCGGGCTGAACCTGATCGCAGGCGGTTTTCTGCCTGTCCTCGGAACGCTGTGGACAAATCTTCAGGTCACCGCAGCACGGCAGATCAATTTCAATTCGGCCGGCACATGGATCTTTTTCGTCTTCTTTTTTCTCACAGGGATACTGGGTGTGGTGCTGACTGCTATTGCTGTTCAGCTAGCCAATAGAACCTCCATCGTGCACACATGAGGCGGATTATTATTCACCCAAACAAAAAGTCGAGACGGATTCGCCTCGACTTTTTATGTTCATATGCTTTTTTGTTCAACTAATCCATGTGCTTGATGATCGCATCAGCGAATTCAGAGCATTTGACTTCCGTCGGGTTATCCATCAAGCGGGCGAAGTCATACGTCACGGTCTTAGCGTTGATGGCGCCTTCCATGCCTTTGACGATTAGATCCGCGACTTCGGTCCAGCCCATGTAACGGAACATCATCTCGCCGGAGAGAATGACCGAGCCGGGGTTGACCTTGTCGAGGTCCGCGTATTTGGGCGCGGTGCCATGAGTCGCCTCGAAAATCGCGTGTCCCGTCACGTAGTTAATGTTAGCGCCCGGGGCAATGCCGATCCCACCGATCTGCGCGGCGAGGGCATCCGAGAGATAATCGCCGTTCAAGTTCATCGTAGCAATCACATCGTAATCGCGCGGGCGGATCAGCACGAACTGCAGCGTGACATCGGCGATGGAATCCTTGATGAGCAGTTTTTTCTTCCATTTGCCATCGCCATGGGTATCCCACAGTTGCAGGGCTTCTTCCACTTCAGCTTTGATATCACCCTGTTGAGCCGGCGACATCATCTCGAAGCCGGGGTCGATCATCATGGCGTTTTCTTCTGCAGAAAGATTCGAGTTCTTTTCTTTATTCCCGAGAATCCAAGACTCTCGTTCCGTCACGATATCGTTGCGAAACTCGCGTTTCGCGACTGCGTAGCCCCAGTCCTTGAACGCGCCTTCCGTGAACTTCATAATGTTGCCTTTGTGCACCAGGTTCACACTCTTGCGCTTATTTGCCAAAGCCCACGTGATCGCAGCGCGCACGAGGCGCTCCGTGCCCTCTACAGAAACCGGCTTGAACCCGATGCCAGACGTGTCGGGAAAGCGCATCTTGGCATATTCCTTCGGGAACGCTTCTTTGAATAATTCCTTGAACTTCTTGTTTTCTTCGGTGCCATACTGGAATTCGATCCCCGTGTAGATATCTTCTGTGTTCTCGCGGAAGATCACCATGTCCACATATTCGGGGTGCTTGACCGGCGAAGGCACGCCGTTGTAGTAACGCACCGGGCGCTGGCAGACGTACAGGTCTAGCAGTTTCCGCAGCGCCACGTTCAGGGAACGGATGCCGCCACCGATCGGAGTCGTGAGCGGACCCTTGATCCCCACCAGGAATTCCTTGAATGCCTCTGTCGTTTCATCGGGCAGCCAGCTCTGGAACAGCTTGAATGATTTTTCACCGGCATACACTTCCATCCAGTGGATTTTGCGTCTGCCGCCGTAAGCTTTCTCCACGGCCGCGTCGAACACGCGAACGGATGCGCGCCAGATGTCTCGGCCGGTGCCGTCGCCTTCGACAAATGGGATGATCGGATGATCAGGGACTTGCAACTTTCCATCCTGGATGGAAATCTTTTCCCCGCCTTCGGGGACCTTGACATTTGTGTAAGCCATGGATGCCTCCTTGCGATAGTGATGCGCGGGATTATAACACCCGCAACTTATTCAATCGGACGGTGACATCATAGATGGGAACGCGCTGCCTTCTCAGCCGGTAATTGCTTCCGTATCAAAATGCCTCTGTTTCCCGCCCCTTGACACATCTTGAAATCGGCGTAAAATTCCGCCCAATGCACAGACATCCCCACCGCAAACGATTATTGCCGCCGCAGTTGTTCGCAATGATTGTTTTTGTTTTTTGAAATCGAGAGTCGCTTTTAGCGGCTCTCTTTTTTTGCCTGTATGTGGCCGACATACAACACACTAACCACGTAAAGGAAAGACATGTCCACACAAACCCAATCCAAAGTCGCTGGCTACCTGTCCAATGAAACTCCCGTGATTGGCTACTTGCCAGATGACACCCCTCCCTTCGGCGCGATGGTCAGCCTCGGTTTCCAACAATTCCTGACGATGTTCCCGGCTACCGTCCTGGTTGCCATCCTGACCAAGTTCGATGTTGGCATTACGCTGCTCGCCTCGGGACTTGGCACCATTGTTGCCCTGCTCGTTTCCAAGCGCAGGATCCCCATGTACTACGGCTCGTCGTTTTCCTACATTGCAGTGGTGATTACCGTCATGAGCCAGTTCGCACCCGCTTGCTATAACTCCACTGCTGCCTACTGCCCGGAAGGCGTGAGGATCGTGCAGGTGGGAATTATTTTGACGGCCGTATTTGAAATCCTCGTAGGTATGCTCATTATGCGCGCTGGCAAGTCCGCCCTTGATCGTGTCCTGCCTCCGATTATCACCGGCTCGATGGCTATGGTAATTGGTGTGGCGCTGGCGAATGCTGCTCTGGGACCTGCTGGTGCGTGGGCTGCGCCGGAAGTCGCTGCAAATACATGGCTGGTGGCGTTCATCACCCTGCTGGCTACAGTCCTGTTTTCGGTATACCTGCAGGGCAAAGGTCTGATTGGTATGCTGCCTATTCTGCTCGGAGCGATTTTCGGCTACCTGGTCGCCATCCCTTTTGGATTGGTGCACTTTGAAAATGTTGCCAGTGCAGCCTGGGTTGAGCTGCCCAAGTTTACTCTTCCTGCTTTCACCAGTCCGGAAGCCTGGGGGATGGCGCTGAGCATAGCCCTGATCTTTATTGCCACGGTTCCTGAATCCACGGCACATCTCTATCAGATGAGCCTTTACATCGACGAGCTTGCCGCGGAATTGGGACGCAAACCGCACCGCATCAAAGAACTGATTGGTCTGAATCTCATCGCCGACGGTGCCGATGACCTTATCGTCGGTTTCCTGGGTGGTGCGGCCGGCACGAACTATGGAGAGAACAACTCACTGATGGCGATCACACGCAATTACTCAACAGCTGTGCTCATGGCAGCCGGCGTGATGGCAATCGTGTTTGGGTTCTTCGGCAAGCTGGTGGCTCTCATCAACACCATGCCTCAGGCCGTGGTAGGCGGGTTGAGTATCTACCTGTTCGGTGTTATTGGCATGCAGGGCGTTGCGCTCATCCAGTCCGAAAAGGTCAATTTGTTCGACTCGAAGCAGCTGGCCGTTGGCGCGCTCATTCTCATCCTCGGCATCGGCGGTAATCTCGCGCTTCCCAATGGGGTATTCCCCTTCCAGGTTCCGTTCCTGTTTCCCAATGGGATCCCCGCGATTGTCTTTGCTGCCATCGTCGGCATCGCTGTCAACGCGATCTTCCTCATTTTCAAGACCCCTGAGGTGCAGACCGCATAACAAACGAGCTCTGTAAAGTTGTACAATGGGGATTGGACGCATGTCCCGCGCTCAATCCCCACACTCATCACCGCCTCTTTTCGGCCCTGAAACGATCTCGTTACACAAATTGAATCTCCCCTGACACCATGATAAGACTACCCGGCTTGATTGATCCTCATGTCCACGTCCGCGAACCCGGACAGACCCATAAGGAAGATTGGGATTCCGCTACCCAGGCTGCCCTGGCCGGAGGCGTGACCATGATCCTGGCCATGCCGAATACGAAACCGCCAATATTCGACGCCTCCACACTTGATCTCGCGCTGGAAGCGGCCAGGCAAAACGCGCGCTGTGATTACGCCCAGTTCGTCGGTGCGGGGCCAGACAACGCCGAACTCACACCATCCCTCGCACCCAAAGCTGCGGGCCTGAAAATGTATCTCGACTCTACGTTTGGGGAACTGCGCCTCGACGATATGACCCTCTGGCAGCCGCATTTTGAAAACTACCCGAAAGAATATCCCATCGTTTTACATTCTGAATCCCGGACCATGGCAGCCGGGATTCTCTTTGCCGCCATCTGTGATCGGCCTGTTCACATCGCGCATATCTCTTTGCGGGAAGAGGTCTTGCTCATCAAAGCTGCCAAGGAACGTGGGATTAAAGTGACCTGTGAGGTTTGTCCTCATCATCTGTTCCTCTCGAAAGAGGATATCCTCACAATTTCACATGGACATCCCGGTCGCGGCGAAGTCCGTCCGCGGCTCGCGACAAGAGCAGACGTGGATGCGTTATGGGCTAATATGGGTGTCATCGACTGTTTCGCAACAGACCACGCCCCGCATACCCTCGCAGAAAAGGACTCAGAGAATCCGCCGCCTGGCTTCCCCGGGTTGGAAACTCTGTTACCTTTATTGCTCACGGCGGTGAATGATAGACGACTGACCATAGACGATATCATTCAGAAATCAGTCATAAATCCGAGAAAAATCTTCAGTCTCCCCGAGCAGCCCGAAACCTGGATTGAGGTGGACGAAAACGCCAAATACGAGATCAAAGCCTCCGAACAATTCACCCGCTGCGGCTGGACTCCCTTCGAAGGCTGGAAGGTCAAAGGCAAAGTAAGAAAAGTTGTCTTGCGTGGTGAAATTGCCTTTGAAGGCGGAAAAATATCGGTAGAAGCTGGTTACGGAAAGGATGTAAGAAGTCGTAGGTCAGGCTTTTAGCCCGACAGTTTGCTGGAATTTAGTGATGTGGCGGCACATACCGCGAAATCCGCCCTACAAGAAAGCAGGAAAATGGAAAACTTTACCGATGTAAAACTTGAGATCTTCGTCCCGCAGGAATACGCTTTAAAGATCCGAGATCAGCTGGCAAAGATCGGCGTCGGGCGGATCGGCGATTATGATCACTGCGTGGCGATTTACGCTGTGCAGGGATATTTTCGTCCGTTGCCGGGAGCCAATCCGTTCGATGGTGAGATCGGAAGGATCGAGGAGACGACAGAAGCTAAAGTCGAAGTGAACTGCAAACGAGAGTTGGTGAACGAAGCAATACAAATCATAAGACGGGTTCACCCGTACGAAGAGCCGTTGGTCAATATCATCCCGCTGGCAAACCACCTTTTTGATCTCAAGAGTATGTCAGGGCAATGAGCGAAAACGCCGGTTATATCCTGCAAGCCTTACTCGCTGCGCTGTTCTTCGGTGCGAGCGCCCCACTCTCGAAATTATTGTTGGGAGATGTGCCGCCTGTCCTGATGGCTGCTTTCTTGTATCTTGGAAGCGGGACCGGCATTTCCCTGGTAAAACTTTCTCAAAGGCTGACACAGAATCAAAGAGAAGCCGGCGTTAGAGCGCCAGACGTGAGATGGCTGGCGGGCGCGATCGTTTCGGGCGGCATCCTGGCGCCGATTGTTTTGATGATCAGCTTGCAGAATACGCCCGCCTCCACGGCCTCCTTGCTGCTGAATTTTGAGGGCGTAGCAACCACCTTGATCGCGCTGTTCTTCTTCCGCGAATCGATCAGCCGCCGCGCGCT
>DATHTL010000199.1:0-7108 GCA_035463255.1 Anaerolineales bacterium
TATTCCCCTGCTCCTGCTGATCTACCTGTTGCAGTCAAAGATTGGACCTGTGCTCAACAGCATGTGGATAGGGCTTTTTCCCTTCCTGGCAGAACCGGAAGGCTTCAAAATGGCGGCGCTATTCGCACCCGAAATGCGGGCCCTCTGGGTTGGCGCATGGGGCTTGCTGGCGCTGGTCGTGCTGCAATCGGTATTCAACGCCTTCGGCGAAGAATTCATCTTCCGCGGCGCCCTGCTGCCCAGGATGAAGGGCGTGTTCGGAAGATGGGACTGGGTCGCGAACGCCGTCCTCTTTGGGCTGTACCATCTCCACCAGCCGTGGGGCATACCCGGGAATATCCTGTCCGGTTTGTTGTATGCCTTCACCGCCAAACGCTACCGCAGCACCTGGTTCTCGATTATTCTCCATTCCGGGCAGAGCCTTTTCTTCATTTTCCTGATCCTGGGTCTGGTCCTGGGACTGGCATAAAACATCTCACCCTGGCATCACACCGGACCAGGAGGCAAAGATGCAAAATCCCTGAGAGGACTTTGATCTCTCAGGGATGATTTCTGCGTAGTGATTTACCGTGGGACTGGAAATTATCAGATGTCTTTCCTGGTTCTTTGGTAAATCCTTATCGATGAAAATTAGAACCTTTTCCCCATTCGCCAGATTCATCATATCCATAGGATTTTGGCCACCCGGCCGAATTCCAAACGGCATCAAAGATTGGGCGCAAAATAGCTGCGGGGTCTATAGCGTAATCCTCGATAATCGTTTCCGGTAATAACAGTGAGTCGCGATCAATTACGTGAATGTGATTATGCCAGGCATCAAGCCTCTGACTCACGGCCAGTTTATACCCCCGAACTCCTACAAGACTTAACGTTAAGACAGAGGGTGGGCTGATTAATAGTTTTTGATGGGTAGAAATATAAGTTTTTAAAGCTTCGATCAGCTCTTGCTCAAACACAATGCTGGGGATATAGGGATTTCCTTCTGCTGAGTTAAATACTGTTGTACTAACAGATTCAATAATCCCATTTCGGTAAAGTTGAGTATAGGCGCCTGTTGAATTGTTGTCCTTGTTGTTATAAGCAATCAATCCATCCAAGTTGTAACGATAACTAGAAATACTAGAGTAAATCAGTGATAAGGACCAGATATCTTCTTCAAGTGTCTTTAAGTTTATCTGTGGTTTAGTTTCAAAAGCCGAATAAGGAATAACATGAAAAACAAGCCTAGCTGTTCCTGTCAATGGAGCAGCTATTTCATTAGAAACAATTTTACTTAATCTATCGTCTGGGCTGAATGTTATCTCTTAATAGGTTTTCCAATCTTTGAGTTTCATGATCAAAATCTTTGCTAACAATACCTCTCAGCGCTACAGGAAATCCGTTTTCCTCTCTAATTCCGTAGAGCAAATATCCACCTACGGTATTAGCAAATGATGAAACATCAGCCAAGAATTCCTTCTTGCTGTCATGCTTATCGTCAGGCAAGCATTCTTTATATTCAATGGTCTTACGTTCTGAGACTTTGTTTTCTATGAGTTCCCTGAGATCAACCTCATTGATATCATCAAAGGCCTTTTCCAAAATCATCTCTAATCTCCTGTTTAGTTCCACAACCAACTTTCTTCAAATTCTGTTCTTTACTGCATTCATTAATAGCAGGAGCAAAAAATCAGATCGCAAACACCTGACTCGATTTCAATAACTCCATCTCATATTGTTTGACCAGCGACTCATATCCCAAGAAGTTCACTCGACTCGCAACTTCATTGAAAACAGAGCTCTGCATTTTCTGTGAAAATTCCCGTTTCCGGTTGTCATCCGCCACAATGATCATTCTTGTGTAAAAGTCCTGCAAGTCACTGAACTTAATAAGTGAGTTTTGAAAATCTGTAGAATGCTCAACTTCAAACAGGCTATTTGGCAGTAAACGACTATTGAACCAGATGACATCGACGGTACTGCATCTTTGCACGATACCATCGTAACTAAATCTAGGAATATCCTGAAGACCGCGAATTTGTTTCAGGGGATTATTTACAAAAAGTTTGTTTTTGTCTTGATTTGGCGAAAAGGTTTTATATCCCCGCAAATTCCCAATTGATAAAAGAATACCTTGATAGTAGGCATGATTTTGTTCCACCTGGCTCTTATCTTTATCAGCGTTTTCAACCAGCCCAAGCTTCTTCTGATACGACTTCAATGCCCATAAGCCAGGTCGAACTTTGAATATCTCCGGGCGCTGTTGGACAATTCGACGAATGGATGCAAAAGGAGTTTTGGTTTCCCACTTGGCACCTTCGACTTTCATGGTTTCTCGATAGAGGTCGGCAAGGGTAGCCTGTCCACCCAATTTTTCAAGCGCAATGATGACTGCTTCATATTGTTTCATGATGAAATCTCCGCCTACTTTTAGGGCTATGTTGAAAGCGATTTCTTCTTTTATTATAAACCCCTATTCATCCAGACAATCTGCGTAGTTCGTATTAAACACCTTGTTTTCTTGTCAGATCAAAAAGGTGCGGTCATCAAGTCCGCACCTTCTAAACTCAAAAACCCGTTTGTCAATCGCTAACCGAACTCGCTGATGAGTCGTTCTGCGGCGATGCGCGCTCCATTTAGCTCCGTGCGGTTTGCCACTTCTTGACCACGTGTCCTCACCTGGGGCTGCAAAGCTTCGCGCAGCGGACTTGACATTGCAATGGTTCGGCTGTCTTTGTAGTTGGGCGAACCTGTCTACCCGGATACACTATCCATTCGGATAGCGAAAGACCTATCCATCGCCCAGGAAGCCCTGGATCCGGGGAAATTATGATATGAACCTGTATATGGATTCCGGCGGTCCCGCATCCGACCGGTCTCTACCCCTGGAGGTATCTCATGAACCCAGATGCGCCCACGCTCCGTGAAACCATCGTCAAGACCATGGTCGCTCACACCATTACCTACTTCCTGGTTGGCGTCCTTGCCTTCCTGGCACTCGACTACACCGCACGATTCTCCGACGCCGGCGCTGCCGCTTACAATCGTCCCACTTCCGATCCCCTGGTCATGGCAGGTCCTCTTTTCCAGCCCATCCGGGGCCTCCTGTTTGGGGTTGTCTTCTACCTGTTGCGTGAAAGCTTTTTTCGCCGGCCACGCGGGTGGCTCACCCTGTGGGTGACACTCGTCGTCATCGGCATCATCGGTCAATTCACAGGTGGGCTCGGCTCGATCGAAGGGCTCGTCTACTCCCGCATCCCGGTCCTGTTTCAACTCCTGCTTCTTCCTGAGGTGTTCGTCCAGACCTTCCTCCTTTCCGCTCTGCTGTTCTACTGGATTAACTATCCGAAGAAATGGCTGAACTGGCTCCTGGGCGTCGTGTTCTTTTTGATCCTCTTCTTCTCAGGCCTGGGGCTCCTGGTCCCGACGCCCGCGTGATCGTCGAAGCGCGTCTGGTCCCCAACCTGCGCCATCCTCGCGTCGTTCCCCGATCCGCTAGCCGAACCTTAGCTCGGCGAAGGTCTGCCCTCCCACTCGCTTCGCTCGGGGACTATAGTGGCACCGCCCCTCTGGGGTCAGGACGGTGTGACCGAGCCGCCAGGGGACCGAAGGTCTTTGCCGGGGCAAGATAGCAAAAAAAGTCAAGAAACGATCCTGTATCTATCGTATAGTTGGCTGTGAGGCAGAATGATCTTTACGACCAACGAAAAGTACGAGCAGGCAATTCCCTCTACGCTTCTCTATATCCAGTCTCATCTTGAGAGTGATTTGACTTCAGGTTGCAAAGCTTCACCTAACGCAGCAAGGGGAGTAAAACTCCGCTCTCCCCTGAGCGGCTTAGCCAGGTTCAGCCTCCCTGTGTATAGAGTACTTCCCCCGCCGTATCGTACAGAGTAACAGATTGCCAACCATTCGCCAACGCAGCCGAGACAAGGATCACACTCGATTCACCATTGGTCGCTGCAGCTACAGGGGATTGTGAGTCCACCGTGACTTCGATCGTCGTTGTTTCCGCGAACAGCATCGGGTCCTGAATGTTGCCCCATAACCAAAATTGGGTCGTTGGACTTCGTGGCAGATAACTGATTGAGAACCATTTCTCCATCAGGTTCTCTTACACTGAGGCTGTAATAGCCGAATGACGTACCTTTTTCGTAGATCAATACCGTAGCATCATCGAACGTGATGTGGTTCAAAAAGGTAACGCTGTGCTCTCTGGAGAATGCCTCCACCTCACTCTGTGTGAGCGGACGGAATGTATCGGCGGGTTGGCAGGCGAATAGAGTCAGCGTTATCACGATCAGCACGAGCTTGCTCATCCTGTCATTTGTCTGGCGAGCGAACATTTGTATGTTCCTATCATCCTTCTTACGCGGATAGGAGGCTCTATGGCGCCCAGGCAACCGCCGCGCATTGCGTTAGAGCAAAGAACGCATCCGGTCGTTCGGACCATGCCTGACCTTCGGCCAACAACTCGTCCAGGTGAGCGTTGTCCGCCAGGCCCTGCTCGAGGATCCAGGGCCGGATGGATTCGATCGTCGGTTTCATTACGATCTGATAAGACCCTTTGATCATCTGCGGATCACCGCCTCCAACCGCGAAGGCAAAGGCTTCCGTTCGAGCAAAGCCTGCCTCGAGAAGATACTGCCGCTGATTGCGGGCATAATACGGGCTGGCATGTTCTTCGCTGAAGCGGAGCATCAATCGGTTCAGCTCCTGCAAGCCTGGCGTAGATGGCGCCAGCAGCATCGTCGCATAATCGGGATCATAAATGCCCGCCACGCCTCCTGACTTCAAAACCCGTCGCATCTCGCGCATCGCCCGAAGCGGCTCGCGGACGTGCTCTAAAACGGTGAAGGCAAAGACGGCATCGAAGGATGCATCGGGGTAGGGGATCTCGTAGATATTGCCGATCTCAAACCGGACATTATCGACTCCCTTCTCTGCTGCCCAGGCACGCGCCGCCTCCACCTGACTGGATTCGCGGTCGATGCCAATGACTTCTCCGGGAGCGAGCCATTCCGCGAGGCTGGTCGTCAGCGCACCCATGCCACAACCACAATCGAGCAGTCGCATGCCTGGCTTAAGAAAGGGTAGAAAAAACGCTGCTTCGCGTGTAGCTGTCCGGCTGGATAGAAAGGCTCGGTGCTCTGGGCTGTAGCCGTGAAGATACTTCTCTCCTCCAGAGGTTTGATCTTTTTCCATCATATAAATTACTCCTAATAGAATAGCTCGGGATTCAGAACAAACTGTACCGCGAGTTCAATCCTGTAGGCGCGGCCTGGGCGGTTGCCCTGTGGTGATAATACCACGGCTATGAAACCGAAATGATACAGAAACCTCGCTCGGCGAAGGCCTTTGCCGGGATAAGATAGCAAAGAAAGTCAAGAAACGATCCTGTTTCTATCGTATATTTAGTCCCGAGGCAGAATGATCTTTACGACCAACGAAAAGTACGAGCAGGCAATACTTTCTACGCTCCTCTATATTCAGTCTCATCTTGAGAGTGACCTGGCTCTGGAACTTCTGGCGGGACGCGTGGGGTTTTCTCCCTATCATTTTCACCGGATCTTCCGGGAGGTGATCGGCGAACCGGCCAAAGAATATATCCGCCGCCTGCGGATGGACAGGGCTGCGTATCGCCTGAAGATCAGCGAAGAGACGATCATGCGGATCGCCCTCGATGCGGGCTTCACGACTCACGAGTCCTTTACGCGTGCGTTCCAGAGACAGTTTGGCATGTCACCCAGTGCATTTCGCAGAAACTTTCTACAGGCTTCGCGCGCACGGAAGAAACAGCTTCCGCCTCGTTATATGACAGAGTTCCCTCTGCAGGGGGAACCGGGCTCGCCGGCAAATCCATCGACATCCTCCCAGGTCCGCCTGGAGCATGTCCGGCCGATCATCGTCGCCTTTGTGCGGCATGTGGGTCCCTATGACAGGCTGCTGGATCCAGGCTCGCCGATGTCCCTGCTCTGGGAGGAATTGTTCGACTGGGGCAATGCCAATCAATTGATCAACGCGGATTCGTTGTTGATTGGCATCCCTCAGGATGACCCTTCGATCACACCGCCCGAGAAACAGCGTTTTGACGTGTGCGTGCAAATCCCCGAGTTTCGCAACCCTTCGGGGTCGGGACATATCGGATGCCAGACGATCGCAGCCGGGACCTTTGGCGTGGGCAGGCATTACGGGTCTTTCGACGACCTCGCCGATACCTACATGGGCATGTACGACGCGCTCATCACAACGGGCAAGTTTCGATTGCGGACGCAGGCACCGTTTGAAGTGTACGGGTATTCAGCGGTGAAAGGGGACATCCGCATCCATTTTACGGATGTTTACCTGCCCGTGGAGCCCGTTAAAAACACAGAGTATCTAACCTCAAAATGATCATGTCATTCTCCCGAAGGGACGCCGGGACGGTGTGAACGACCGAAGGGAGTGAAGAATCCCCGAGAAGTTCAGCGACCTCGCTGAACTTCTCGGGAGACACCTCGCTCCGCTCCGTGTGACATAGCTGTATGTCACCTTGGAATTAGATACTCCCAAAAAAACACAACCAGAGGTAAGAGAGATCATTTTAGAAAGGAGAACGAAATGGCCGGATTTGAAATGAGTGAACGGATCGCGTGCTCGCCCAAACAGGTCTTTGACTTTATTACCGCGCCCGACAACGCTTCCAGGGTTGTCCCGTCCGTGAAGAGCATGGTCAAACTGACAGAGGGTCCCGTCGGCGTAGGGACGCGTTATCGTGAGACCCGCCTGATGAATGGTAAAGAAGCACATGCTGAGCTGGAGGTGGTTGCATATGAGCCAGGTCAGACGTATGCCATGAGGAACCTGACCGAGGGAATCGAAACGGTCTATCGTTATACCTTCCATCCCGAAGCAGGCGGCACGCGTGTGGACCTGGTCTGTGAGGTTAAGGCGAGTGGGTTAAGGAAACTTATGCTTCCGCTGGTGGTTTCCATCCTGAAGAAGGAGGACGGCGACCATTTGCAGCGATTGAAAAAGGCGCTGGAATGAAAACGTATCCTATCTTCCCGCCGTGGTATTTACTGTGCACTCCTCGTTCAAAACGCACACAGAGTATCCCTTTGGCATGCCTTTCGAATATTTCCTACGC
>DATHTL010000200.1:0-12107 GCA_035463255.1 Anaerolineales bacterium
TCGTCCAGCAGGGAGACAAAGAGACAATTGAGCTCGAAGCGGACGACAACCTCCTTCCGCAACTTTCCACGGAGGTGGTCTCCGGGACACTCACGATCAAGAGTGTGGAAACTGACTGGAATGCCATGGTCAATCCCTCCGAACCAGTGAAGATTGACATCACAGTGAAAGACCTGACTGCGATCGTTTTATCGGCACCAGTCGGTGACCTGAAAGTGAACGACTTGCAGGCCGCTACGCTGCAACTGGTGGTGAGCGGGGGGGCGCAGGTAAGGCTGAACGGGATCCATGTTGATCTGCTGGACAGCGTGTTGAGCGGCGCGGGCGATATCCAGGCCAGCGGAATGGCAGATGAGGTCAAACTGGTCCTCAGCGGGTTGGGGGACTTCAATGCGGCCGACCTGCAGAGCAAGAAAGCAGACATCGAGCTCAGCGGTATGGGTGGTGCCACGGTGCGAGTGGAAGAAGAGCTCGCGGCAACGATCACGGGTGCTGGCTCAATTCAGTACTTTGGAAATCCGCGTGTGGAGCAGAGCGTCAACGGTGCCGGGTCTGTCAAGCCGGCCGAGTAGAAGATCCAAAAAAGAGGAGGCTCATCATGATAAACATCTTGAAAAGGCAACACGGAATGAGCATCGTCGGGCAAGGCGGGAAGATCATCCTGTTTATGTTGCCGTCTTTAATTGCAGCCATATGGGTCCATGCGTATTTGCCCCAATTCGCAGCACTGCCCAGGAGCATCAGTTTTATTAAGCCTGTGGGATATGTATTGCTGCTTCCTGGACTCATGCTTTGGGGGACGGCGGTGATCCAATTACTGGTTGGCTTTTCCAAAGGTGAACTGGTCACCACTGGGGCATACGGCGTTGCCCGCAATCCCATCTACTCCAGTGCGACATTCTTCATCCTTCCCGCCGTCGCGCTGATGACCTTAACTTGGGTCTATTTTGTTGTTTCCGTTTTTTTGTATATTGGGGTGATGATTTTCATTGGCGAAGAGGAGAAACAACTTACGATGGCCTTTGGGAAGGAGTATGAAGATTATCTGACAAGGGTTGATCGGCTCATTCCATGGAAAAAACCTTGATGGCATGGCTGTGGCGCTGGCACATCTAGCCAACAGGTAAGAGCATAACCGGTCAATTCAAGATTCAAGAAAGGAGCAAGAAATGGATCAGAATATTCTAGTTACCTATGCTTCGAAATATGGCGCCACAAAAGAAATTGCCCAGAAAATCGGTGAAGTATTTCGTCAAGCGGGTCTACGGGTGGATATTTTGCCTGTCGACGGTATGCGGGATCTTAGTCCATACGAGGCAGTTATCCTGGGCAGCGCGGTCTATGTAGGCAAGTGGCAGAAAGAGGCTGTAGAGTTTTTAAAGGCCAATGAGAAAATCTTGGCTAGTCGACCGGTTTGGCTCTTTTCAAGCGGACCGACCGGTGAGGGGGATCCGGTGGAATTGGTGGAAGGTGTTCGTCTACCTCCTGCCCTGCAGCCGGTTGTCGATCGCATCCGGCCCCGTGACATTGCTGTTTTTCACGGCTATATCAACCCGGATAAGTTGAACTTCATCGAAAAATGGTCGATCAAAAGCCTTGTGAAAAAGCCATTCGGTGACTTTCGCAAGTGGGATGTCATCACGTCTTGGGCAATGTTGATTGCACAGACTCTGAAAGATAAAGATGTCGAAAGAATAATAGGTAAAAGCAGATGATCATAACACCCGCCTCATCGATCACGAAAGCTGCCAGCAAACAGACCTATTACACAATCCGCTTTCTGGTCGATCGCCAACGTGTCGATGACGCCTATCGGGCGTATGGATACTTCCGTTGGGTGGATGATGTCATTGACACGGAGGCGGGTTCAGAGTCCGAACGAAAAGCTTTCGTGGAGCGACAGAAATCCTTGCTTGAGAAATGTTATTGGGGTGAGGCACCACGGGATGCACATGTCCAGGAAAAAATGTTGGTTGAGTTGGTCCGCAACGATCATGAAAAGAACAGCAGACTACAATCCTATCTGCGCAATATGATGCAGGTGATGGATTTCGATGTCAAACGTCGCGGGAGGTTGATCTCGCAAGTGGAGTTGAATGAGTACACGCGCTGGCTCGCGACGGCGGTTACTGAAGCTATTCACCATTTCATTGGGCATAATGATTTCGCCCCTCACGATGAAACGCGTTATCTGGCTGTATCTGCCGCGCATATTGTTCACATGCTCAGGGATACTTTTGATGATGTACGGATCGGGTATTACAACATCCCGCGTGAAGTCCTTGAAGAGAGTCGCATCGGGCCAGAGGAGGTATGCTGCGATGCATACCGTGCCTGGGTGAAGAGCCGGGTCCAATTGGCGCGCGAGTATTTCAGGGCAGGCAAAGGGTATTCTGCGCGGGTGGGGAATCTGCGCTGTCGCCTGGCATGTTTTGCCTATATTGCGCGCTTTGAATGGCTGTTGGACACAATGGAAAGGGAAGGTTATCTGTTACGCTCTCAATACAATGAAAGAAAAAGTGCAGGAACTGGATTGTGCATGGGCTGGCTTACGTTTTCCTCCATGATCCGTGTGCGCGCGGGGAGCGCCCTGCCTCAGCCCGAGGTTCCGCATCCGTTGGGAAGACTATAAACACACGGTCTGTGATTGTTATAGGCGCACATGAGTGGAATCGCCGCCAGATCCGTTGCACTATAGCGGTTCAAGTGGATGTTGTGAATACTAGCCCTCTCGGGAGCCTCTACTTGTAGGAGAGAATTGCTTTTAGACGCATTCTTCCAGTTCGTCAGCCCTTGTTATCCTGTCGTACAGTGATGACAACATTTCCTTTTTTGTGCCCCTGTTCCACATAGCTGTGAGCATCAGCAGTTTGTTTCAATGGATAGCGCCTGTCAATCACTGCTTTTACTTTTCCCGCCTCGATCAGCTCGTTGAGGAATGCATAATCTTCGGCTTTGTAATTTGCTACTGCAACAATAACCTTCTTATCCGATGTGCTTGACGTCCATCGTCCTCGGATCATCCCCGGGAGGCTGACGTTCCCCAGAATATAACGACCCTTTGGCTTCAACACCCTGATACTCCCTGAAAACGGACTTTTCCCTGCCACATCGATAATGACATCGTAGGTCTGACCATTTTTGGTGAAATCTTGTTGTCTGTAATCAATGACATGGTCTGCGCCGATCGAGCGCAGCATGGCTAGTTTTTCCGCGCTGTCTACGGCGGACACTTCGGCCCCCCATGTCTTAGCGATCTGCACGGCGTACGTTCCGATACTTCCCCCCGCGCCATGGATCAATACCCTTTCTCCGGGTTGGACATTCGCGACGCGAAGAAAGTGCAATCCGTTAATTCCTCCTGTGGGAATTGTAGCGGCTTCTTCATAGGTCATGTTCGCCGGTTTTAATGCCGGATAACTCTCGGGAAGGCAGGCATACTCGGCATACGCGCCAAAACGAAAATAGGTAGGTGCAAACACCGGGTCCCCCTGTTTGAACCGGGTCACTGCCTTGCCAACGGCTTCCACCTCCCCGGCCAGCTCCTGTCCTAGAACGGTTATCCGTTTTGGCGTTGTGAGACCGATGTACATTTGCAGGGGGAATCGGATCCAAACCGGGAGTTTTAACCTCCGCACCTCGCAGTCGCCTGCGGTCACAGTCGCCGCGTAGACCTTGATCAGTACTTCATTCTCCTTGGGAGTCGGTTTTTCCACCTCCCGAAGTTGAAGGACATCCGGGGATCCGTATCCTGTCCACACAATTGCTTTCATACGTATTCCTCAAACTTGTTAGGCTCCGCTACACCACATTGATGATGACCTTTCCGCGGGCATGTCCTGTTTCAAGATAGCGTATCGCTTCCGCCGTCTCATGCAACGGGTAACGTCTATCAATCACAGGGACGACTTTGCCGGTCTCAAGAAGCTCTCTGATAAGCAGTAGATCTTCTTTATTCGCGTTGGAGACTCCCATTCCGTCAATTTTCTTATCCCCACGTTTGGATGCCAGGGGCCCCAGGATCATATTCGCAAATAAACGCGGCAGGGAGGTAAAGCCGGCAATGACACACCTTCCCTGGGGCTTCAGGGCACGCCGATAGTCAAAGACTGACCGGTTTCCGATAGCACAATAGATCAAGTCATATTGCTGCCCGGTTCTCGTGAAATCTTCTCGAGTGTAATCAATGACATGGTCAGCACCAATCGAGCGCAACATGTCCAGATTTCGGGTACTGCACACGCCGGTAACTTCTGCTCCGCACGATTTGGCAAACTGCACGGCAAATGTACCAATGCCTCCAGCCGCCCCGTTGACCAGCACCTTTTGTCCCGCCCGGATTCCGCCTGCATGGCGAAAACCCTGTATAGCTGTGAAGCCTACAACGGGCGTGGCGGCTGCCGCCTCAAACGATACATAGGCCGGTTTCAAAGCGAGATTTTTTTCCCGTGTGCACACGTACTCCGCAAAACCGCCCGCACCTACCGCACCGAATACCCCATCCCCGGGCTTGAACTCGGTGACATTTTTACCGACCGCTTCGACCCGTCCCGCGATATCCGCGCCCAGTCTTGGGTCTTTCGGTTTAAGAAACCCGTCGCCCATCCGAACCAAGAACGGTTCGGCTCTCATGCGATGCCAGTCCAGCGGATTGACGGATGACGCATGGATTTTTACCAGCACTTGATTCTCATCCGGCGCAGGTTTTTCTGTCTCTATGAGCTGAAGAACATCCGGTGGCCCATAGTTGGGGAATACGATCGCTCTCATGAGTCTTCTCCTGTTTTACCACGATCCATTTACGTTTATGAATAAATGACTGAAATCAAACCAATACGTTTACAAAACCGAATACACATCTAGGCCCGGGGGCGCCACTGCAGAAACAACACGCGCACCAGCCAGTAGAACATCAGCAGTAACACCAGCAGCACCGGAGTACACAACAAGGGCATGATGCGTAGCGCCTCCGGGAACTCATCGGACTGCCCGAGAAAGAAGGAAGCGGCAGCGATCCACAGCGCGAAACACATGCGCCATAGATGCCTTACGATGCGATGCTCCCACCGGAGACCCCGCGCCATCATCATACGCGCGTCTCCCAGGGCTGCCAGCAGAGCCACCGCGCCGAAGATAAACCCGATGGGCGTATACCCAGCACTGTCCCCGGTGGGATCGGTTACAGCTTCCACCGCGAAGGTAATACTGAAGATGCCTATTGCCAGCGCGAAGAACATCGCGCCAGCGTCCAGCCATTGGCTTCTCTCTCCGCTGCGCCGGACTGTGAGCAGCGCTGTGATCACCAGATAAAAGGTCAGCATCCCGGCGATCACCGAGATCGTCTCGGGCATGAGAGCTGCCATGGCCGCGCCACTGGCGGACATGACCAGCATGGCATAGACAAAGACCATCCCGCTCTTGCGATGCAGTCTGTTTCCCTTCGGGGCGGCAAGGGCAACCGCGCCTGAGGTCAGTGCAAGCAGTCCGCCGACAATGTGCAGCAATACCATCAATAAATACTCCCTGTCACTCGGACTGGGTTTCGATCAGGCAGAGGCTGCGTCCAGCGCACGTCTTTGCCATTGTTCGGCATTCACACCTCTGATCAAGAGCCACAAGATGAATAACACCTCGCCTACAGCCCCAAACAAACCGGTATTCACGTTGTAACCTAAAAATATTGCGAAACTATTGATGAGATAGCCAAAACAGCTGATCATCAGCAGGATGCCCAGAATCTTGGGAAAGAAGCCTGACTTGAAGACCAGATACCCCATGGGGAATAACCAGAGTCCCCAGAAGACAGCGGCGAACGTACCGGCGCGATCGTGCAGGCGAAGAAACAGATATGCCAGTGCCTGCAATTGCTCTGCTGTGAATACGGTTAAGTAGTCCGCGCCGCTCAAGAGCTGCAGGGCAATGAACTGGTTCACTTTGCTGAGCAGCGCGATGGGCACTCCAAGCAAAAGGAAGATGACCATCAGCGAGGCCATATTTTTGTCCACCGGTTTTAGCAGCTTGTATAGAAAGAGAACCACGAATATCAAGACCAGCGGAGCAAGCAGATCGCTCACAATGGCAAAACGAAACAGCGATTCAGATGTCATGAGATTTCTGGCTGTACTGGCGGCATCCCCGGGCACAATCAGCTTAGAAGGCACATACAGAGAGCCGAAGATCCCTAGGGGGACAACCAGTAAATACAGGAGTCCTGCAATTCTTGCCGTAACAAGAGGCGATGTTCCAAGGGAAGCGGTACGAGATGTCACTTAATTTCTCCTATTTGTTCCATCAAACAGATTCGGCCGCGCATTTTTTCCACTCTTGCGCGTCTACGCCTTTGATCAACAGGCATAAGAGCAGCAATAGCTTCCCATTTCCATGACTCCGGATTGACTTGCGCTCATGTTTCATCCATCTCTTCAAAAGGCACCTCAATCGATTGGATCGGATTCACCGAGATCAATGGTATTCCCAGGTCGCGCACTTTTTTGAGCAATCCGTGCAACGCGGCCTGATCGACCACCGGGCCGGTTATCAACATATCGCCATTCTCTTCCAGCGTGATGGTCAACCCTTCAAACCAGTCTGTCCAATTGGAACCCAGGTGGCTCTTAACTCTGATCTGATAGACCGTGGGCGTATCGAGATCCGTTTCTGAGCTCAGTTCGTGAGACACGTCACTGCACCTGTTATCACTACTCAATGGGAGCACCATATCCTCCTTGCCACAATGGCTCTGGCACCGTGAAGCCCAAATCGCCCTGCCAGCTATTCCGTGCCGCAACTTCGTGGACCGGTTTGCGAGGAGCCACTCCCCACTTACCGGTTGGATAACCCATCGCGACTACGCCATGCAGATACCAGCCATCTTCTTTCGGCACGCCGAGAATATTCATGACCTCGTCCGCAAAGAACGTCGTTAGAAACCCTGTCAATGTAGAGCCGACTCCTTCGGCGCGGGCTGCCAGCATCGCACTCCACAGCCCGGGGTAGACCCCGCCTCCACTGCGGGTGCGACCAAATCCAATCAGAAGTAACGGGACTTCGGCAAAATGACGGGCCAGATGAATGCCCGATCGCGCTATCCGCCCCATCGGTGCATCACCTTTCATCATCTCGGCGAAGGCTTCAAGCGGGACGCCAACCATGCGCTCAAATCCCTGCCGATAGAGCGGCGCGAACTGAGCCTTGATCTCGGGATCATCCACAAGGATAAAACGCCACTCCTGGCCGATGTTCGGAGCGCGAATGGCGGCATCGAGGATGCGGGCCTGCACATCGTAGGGGATCGGGTCGGGTTTCATCCGCCGCATAGCGCGGGTGGTGTACAACGCTTCGTAGATATCCATGAAATCATTCCTCTTGCGTAATCTACAAGAAGGATACCGATCTCAAGCCTTTCGATATAGACACGAAAGTGTCGTTGGCGGGTGTTGTTTTGAAGAATGGAGGGGAAGATTACTGAGGAATCACAACAAGCCCAGCTCACGGGCCCGGGCGACGGCTTCTGTGCGCCTCTGGACTTGTAGTTTGTCAAAGATTCTGCGGTTGTGCCCTTTGACGGTATCGAGAGCCAGGTAAAGTCGTTTGCCGATCTCGTCGTTCGAGAGTCCCTGGGCGATGAGTTGCAGAACTTCTAGCTCACGTGAACTCAATGGCTCGACGAGGCTCTGTACAGGGGCAGGAGATTTGCCATTGCGTTTCTGTTTCTCAGTTTCAAATGCAGCCAGCAACTTGCTCGTATAGTCTGGATTGATTCCCTGGGCTGCCGCATCCTTTAAGAGCTGAGCCATTGGCTCACCTTCATCGATGAAAATACGGATGAATCCGCCTGGCTCGGCGAGCACCAGGGCCTCGCTGAGCACTTGCAGAGCCTTGTCTTTTTCATCATGTGCATAATAGGCCGCGGCTTGTAAAACCATCGTCTTGAGCTGCTCATCTTTCCAACCCTTTGCCTCTACCTGTTGGCGGTAGGACTCCAGCACTGTCAGCGCCGCAGATGAGTCGCCCTGGGCCAGGTGGACCCGCGCTTGGGGGATGGGCAGCTTATGCTCTTGAGCCAGATGAGCAGCGGTTGCCAGGTCACCCTGGCGCAGAAGTGTCAGCACCTGGGCGGCCGCGATCTCAGGTATCCGGTGGACAAAGTTGCGCTGGCGCGCGGATTGGTCGGTCTCCGCCAGTATACTGGCCGCGCCGGACACATCTCCTCGGGCAAGTTTTAGACGGGCAAGGAATACCTCGCCGAACACGAAGCGATCAATAAAACTCTCATACTGCCGCGCCAGATGCAGGCTCTGATGCGCGTGATGTTCCGCGGACTCGAGATCATTCCATTCATAAAGTATACGAGCCAGTCCAAGATGGACTTCGCTGATGACTTGTTGCGGCCGATCACCTGCCCATTGCAGGACGCGGCGACAGGTTTCGGCGGCCTGATACAGCTCATTGTCCAGTTCCTGTATGTTGGCCAGGCCGATGGTGGCCAGTATTATCGTGAAGATGGCCCCGGCTGCCTGGCTGAGAGATATCGATTCCAGGAATGCCTGGCGCGCGGCGATGCGGTCTCCCAGTAGGTCATAGGCAAACCCCATCGTCCAGTATGCATTCCCACGGAGCGACAGGTTACTTGGTTCCAGATACGCAAGGGCACGGCGTGACTGCGCCAGCATGGTCTCTATATCGTAACGGGTCAGCGCCAGCGTAGCCGTAGCAGCTGCAATTCGTCCGATGAGCTTCCGGGATTCATCGTCCGGCTCGGCACCTCTCAGGATGTCGGCTAAGGCAGCTTCCGCGGCTTGCAGGTTCTCTTGCACGCCGGCGGTTTGTCCATTGATCAGCAACATCGCGGCCTGCCTCCACCATAACGAGGGTCTTACATTTTTCACTGGCGCTGGCAGTGAGTCCAGCCATTCCAGAATAGGAACCACGCCGCCGCTGAAATGAAGAGGAATGCCCTTGCCGTCGATCAGCCGCTCGGCGCGCTCGATATCATTGGCCGCCGCCGCATGTCGGAATGCTTCCAGTTGCAGGCCATTGTCTTCATACCACTGGCTGGCACGGATGTGTAATTTGCTCACATGGCTCTCGCCGCCTTCTGCTGAGAAGGCAAGGCTTTGTCCCAGTCGCTGTCGCAGTAAATCGGCAAAGAGGTGATGATAACGATACCAGCGCCGTTCGTTGTCGAGTGGCACAATGAAGAGATTGGAGCGTTCGAGATACTCCAGGGTGGCTTGTCCCGAAAAAGAAGGGTTGAGCAAAACGGCATCGCACAGGGGACCGCACATCCGGTCGAGAATCGATGTGTGCAGCAGAAACATTTGCACTTCTTTAGGTTGTTGGTGCAGAACTTCTTCCATCAGATAGTCCATGACGAAATGATGGCTGCCGGTGAACGATTGGAGGAAGCCGGCGGTGTCATTCTGTGCTTGCATGGAAAGCGCGGCTAATTGCAGTCCAGCGATCCAGCCTTCGGTGCGATGCTCCAGGGCGGCGATATCGTCTCTGGAGAGGGGAAGTCTCATCACCTGGTTAAGGAACTCGGTGGCTTCGGCAAGCGTAAAGCGTAAGTCAGCGGCGCGCACCTCGGTCAGTTGGCCGCGGGCGCGCAAGCGAGGCAGAGGCAAGTCGGGATCCTCGCGGGTGGTGATGACCAGGTGCAGTTGCGGCGGCTGGTGCTCAAGCAGGAAAGTGAGGGCCTGATCAACCGGTCTGGCATCGATCGCATGGTAATCCTCGAGAACCAGGATGAAATGCTCCGGGAGGGCGGTAATTTCATTGAGTAGATCGGTAAGAATTGATTCAACTGGAGGCGGTTGCGGGGCTTGTAATACATTCGATATCCCCTCTCCAATGTTTGCCGCAACGGTCTGTAAAGCAGCGATGAGATAAGCTAGGAAACGTGCCGGGTCATTATCTCCTTCGTCCAGCGATAGCCAGGCGGCCGGTTGTCCACACCCGGCGATCCATTCGCTGATCAGCGTGGTCTTTCCAAAGCCGGCTGGCGCGGAGATGAGGGTCACACCCGGCCTGTGGCGCAGACTCTCGTTCAGCCGCTCGATGAGGCGAGGCCGGAAAACCCGTTCCGGCCTCGTGGAAGGAATAAACAGTTTGGTGGTGAGAAGCTGAACCACGTTTCGCGTTGTAAATCCTTATCCTCAAAATCTATCGAACCGTATTTCAGTTCAAAACAAGATCATTGCGCAGCGTTTTCACTTTTCGGTTTGGTTGTAACAGTGTGTATGGAACTATTTCATTATAGTATAGCAGTTTTATCCGAATTCCGACTAAAGGCAGAGTGTTCGACTCTCAAAGATCAAATATCGACTTTCCACTTTCGACTGCCAGGAACCTGGATGTGGGGGAGATATGCTGTTGCTCGCGTTTGCGAAGTCAAGAGTCACTTCACAGAATTATGTCATTCCACTTCATGACAAATGGCACTCACGTGCACTTCTGCGCGCGTGCTAAGATAAATGTGAAAATAATTTCATTATTGAAAATGTTTTCAATAACTCAACAATGGCAAAACTATCCCCGCTCGAAGAGCAGCGCTTGCTGGTGAAGGTCAGCAAGATGTATTATGAAGAAGGATTAGCCCAGGACGATATTATCCTGCGATTGAATCTTTCGCGCTCGAAGGTTTCGCGGTTGTTGCAGCAGGCTCGTGAAGAGGGAATTGTACAGATCACGGTGACCACCCCAAGGCATCTGTTCTCAGACCTGGAAAACAAGCTGGAAAAAAGCTATGGGCTGCATGAAGCCATTGTTGTGGAAACGCACATCAGCGATTCACAGGAAAACATTATTCATGAGCTGGGCAATGCTGCCGCCGGATATCTGGAACGCTCTATTGAGCCCGCAACAATAGTCGGCATCTCATGGGGCTCCACGTTGCACAGCATGGTCGCTGCTCTGCGTCCCACGCGCCTGCCAAAAACAAAAGTCGTTCAAATCATCGGGGGGTTGGGCCAACCTGAAGCTGAAGTGCACGCTACGGACCTGTGCCACCGTATGGCGCGATCGCTAGGGAGCAAGCTCACGCTTCTGCCGGTTCCGGGAATTGTCGCCACCCGGCAGGCGCGCAATGTACTTTTATCTGACACCTATATTCATCAGGCCATCGAGATGTTCGATCATCTCGATGTTGCTTTTGTGGGCATCGGGGCTCCAAACCCCAACTCGCTGCTCATTCGGGATGGTTCCATTCTCTCCGTAACCGAAATGGAATGTTTGCTTCAAGCTGGCGCAGTGGGCGATATCGCCCTGCGCTTTTTTGATGCGCAGGGGCAGCCCGTTCAATCTGAGATCGATCAGCGCGTGATCGGCATCACCTTCGAACAACTCAAGCGCATTCCGCGCGTGGTAGGCGTCGCCGGCGGGCCGGATAAATTCCATGCCATCCTCGGCGCGCTGCGCGGCAAACTGATTAATGTCCTAATTACAGATTCAAAAATTGCAGAGATGTTGCTTCAGTAGATTTTCAGAAATTATCCTTTTTCAACGAGGTATGCATGGACGAACAACAGATCATGGAAATGGCAAGTGGTGTCATCCACCTCGAAAGCAGGGCGGTTGCCAGCCTGGTAGAGCAGCTTAAGCCGAGCCTCGCCCGTGCGGCTCGGGCCATGCTGCATTGCAAGGGACATGTGATCGTATCCGGCTCGGGAACTTCGCATGCGGTCGCGCTACGGTTTGCTCACCTGCTTTCCTGCTGCGGCACCCCCGCGCTGTTTCTGCATCCCGGCGACAGCCTGCATGGCGCCTCCGGAGCGGTTCGAGCAGAGGATGTGCTGGTGGCCTTATCCAAAGGCGGCGAGACGACCGAAGTGAATTTCCTTGCAAAGACCGCCAGGGAGCGCGGCGCAACCGTCATTGGGATCACAGAGAAACCGGCCTCCACGTTGGCTCAGTTGAGCGACATCACGCTCGAGATCAAGGCGCCGGAAAATGTGGATCCCTACGGCATGATCGCGACGGGCAGCTCACTGTTCAACTCGGCGTTCTGTGATGCACTGTGCATCGTCCTCTTGAATTTGCGCGGCTACTCGCTGGAGCAATTCGGGCAGACACACCCGGGCGGCGCGGTGGGCCAAAAACTGCAAGGG
>DATHTL010000201.1:0-57222 GCA_035463255.1 Anaerolineales bacterium
AGGAGATCGACAAATTTGGTGAGTTTGAGATCGCGCCCAAGAAAGGCTATGTCAGTCTGCGGCGCAAGAAGCAATTCGTGATGATCGGTCCCAAAACCAGCACGCGCTTTGAAGTGGGCATCAATGCCAAAGACCTGGCAATGAACGCCCGCCTGCTGGAGCAGCCCAAAGGAAGTATGTGCAATTACATCGTTAATCTGAGCGACTTGCAGGACGTCGATTCTGAGCTGGTCGCCTGGATCAAATCTGCATATGAAGGAGCCGGATAACTGTATGTCGAATAACCAGGAGTTTGCCAACAACCTGTTCCAATTGATGGAAGAGACGTTCGAGCCCAGGCATCATGGTATCTATCTGGATAAGGGCACATCACTTTTCGAAACACTCGAAACAGTTTCTGCCGAAGAGGCTTCCATCCCCGTCGGTGGCAAGTGTGCTACGCTCGCTGCGCAGGTGGCGCATGTGACGTTTTACATCGAATCCTTCGAGCGTTATGCGCTGCAGGGCGATAACAGCCCGCGTGACTGGGGCGAGATCTGGCGCACGGTTCGAGAGGTCACACCGGAACAATGGCAGGACTATAAGCGCAATCTCAAAGATGCCTACCTGCGCATGGATAAGCTTTTCCATGAAAATCCCATGTGGAATGAAGATACCATGGGCGGCGCGCTCTCCATTGTGGTGCATACGGCGTATCATCTTGGTGAAATCCGTCAGGCGTTGTGTACATTGAAGTAAGTTTCGAAACGCAGGAAATTAAATAAATCTGGGCGAGACGTTTTGCGTCTCGCCCAGATTTATTCTGCCTTGAAAGGACTATGTATCTATCTTATTCAATTGCCTCACCGGTTGGCGAAACCAGGAACCAGACGTCTCCCACGCCTTGGCCCGTGGCATCACCCGGGGCCGTGTCATCGACATAATAGTAAAGTGGCCAGCCATTGTAGGTGACCTGGGTCGTACCGTCGTCGCGTGTGATCGTGCCTAACAGGCTCGCATCCACGCCTTCACCGGCCACAGGAGCGCCCTCGGTCAAGAGCGGCGGCCACTCTTCCAGACAATCATCCGTACATGAGCTGGCGCCACTGTTCTGGGTGTCATTCGTGAACAGATAGAGTGCACGGCCCTGCGCATCTACGAGGGCAGAACCAAAGGTGCCTACCTCACTAACGCTAACCGTCGCGGCACCGGTCACAGGCACACCCGCTGTCGGCGATTCAGCGGCGGCTTGTGTATCTGTGGCGGCGGGTGACTCAGTCGCCACCGGGGACTCGGTTGCGACGGCCGTATCCGTTACCGGCGGATCGGTCGGCAACAGCGTCGGTTCGACAGTGTCTGTGGGAGCCGGCGTCGCAGCGGGTCCACAGGCTGTTAGGATGAGAGCTATCACGAGCATAGCTCCCAGTAAGATTGGGTATTTCATACGTTCTCACTCCTTTCAAACCAATAGGGTTTCACTAACTATACAAATCAGAGATATCGGCCTCAATGGGGAATATGCCTGAGGCATGGAGGAATACCCGCCTGAGCGCTCATCCTATTCCAAGGATATCTAAGTCGAATCTAAGGATCAGACGAATATGACAGTTATTAAACAAACAGATGAGACTCAATCCATGTCTCATCTGTTGATATGTTGTCAAATAAGAGGGATTCTTATTGTCCCAGCTTCTCCGGGCTAAAGCAGGGCTCGTAATCGTAACCCAGGATCAACGTGTAATGTGCGGTGCTGTTTGGATCTGGAGAAGAGACAACGCTGCCCGGCAGCATGCCCATCACGTTGAGGATGGGTTCGCTCTGGGTGTAATCTTGCGTTGTTGTCTTATCGATTAGCACGGAATACGCGTAGTCTGTCCTGTCTGGCGGGATGATCCGCGTTTCGTAGCCCGCATAATTAAGACGCGTAGCTGCCAGCGTCTCATAACCTTGGATGGATGTGCCATTCATCACATCGATGACGACTGCTTGCTTTTGCACGATCTGTGTCGATGGTGACATGGCTTCTGTTAATAACTGCTGGAGAGACTCTTCGTTGGGGAGGAGAACGTACGCGCCGCCATTGGTGATCCATGAGCTGACGTAGGGCGGGCGAATGTAATAGCTGCGGATATCCGCGTTGGTCATCTTCGGCGCGTAGACCGCGAGCTGAAGCAGATCACCCAAGCCAAGGTCTGTTTCCACGGTGCTTCTGAGATTGTTATACAACTCGGGAATGCGCTTCAATGTATCCGCCTGGAGAGCCTGCGTGAACAAGGCCCGCAGCACTTCCTGCTGCCGGCGGCCGCGGTCGAAGTCATTTGATTTCTGACGGGAGCGCGCGTACCACAAGGCCAGGTCACCGTCCATGTGGACAACGCCGGGACCGGTGGTATACAGGTGCCAGTTATTTTCGTTTTCTGGATCATAGCTCGGATCGATCAGGCGCCAGTCTGTATAGGAACAGGCAACCGGCACATCCACGCCGCCGATAGTATCCACGATCTGGCGAAAACCGTCGAAGTCGACCAGGGCAGTATGGTCAATGCGAATGCCAAGGTTATATTGGATCGTATCCTTTAACAGGCCCGGTCCGCCGCCTGGATAACCGGCAGAGACCCCGTGTTGGTACGCCGTGTTGATGCGCTGGTTCTCCCAGCCCGGGATCGATACCCACAGGTCACGCGGGATCGAGATGAGCGAGACCTGGCCCTCGTTCGGGCGCAGGATGGCAATGAGCATGGTGTCGGTGCGGAAGGAAGTGCCCCGGCTTCGATCGGATCCGATCAACAGGAAGTTGACCGTCTCCTGCCCGTTGTTAAGCACCTGGCTGTTGCCAGAAGCCTCGATGGTCGAAAATGGCACAAGGGTATTGACGAGGATGTTTGGATCGATGGTTGGGACTGGAGTTTCGGTCGGGGGAGGGATGGTTACTGTTGGGGTCGCGAGTTCAACGGTCGGCTGGGCCGCCTCCGGCGCCGTGCCCGTCGGCATCAAGGGCATGGGCTGGAACGGCGTGGGGGTAGGAGAAGCATTGGGTGCAGCAGTGACCAGGACAAACGGTAACGCCGCTTGCTGATTCGTCTGAGCTGATGCCAAGCCTCCGCATCCGGTAAGAAGGAGCCCTGCTAGAAGTACTACGTGTAAAAAGATCCTCATGCGTTTGTTACTGTGAGGCAGGTGTCACGGGTGTATTCGTAAAGGTCGGTATCGGTGTTGGTGGATCAGTGGCTGTCGGTGGCGGTGGATCGGTCGGCGTATTGGTGGGTGGAATGCTGGTAATCGTTGGGATGGACGTCTCCGTTGGGAAATCGGGGACAACGGTCACGCCAGGAACGGGAGTGCGGGTTGGAATGTTCGGGACATAGAGTCGTTGCCCGCTATAGATCGTGGTGGAGCTGCCCATGCAGTTGGCACGCTGCAACTGTGTGAAGGTCAGCCCATAGGAGAGAGCGATGCGGTACAGAGTATCGCCGCGCTGCACAGTGTATCCTCTGACCCAGCCCGCCGGAGGTCCACATGGGATGACGGTCACGGTTGGGACGGGAGGGACATATAAAGCAAACCCAACGGGCACATCAAACGAGGTGAGACAATTGGCCGCGCTCAAGCTCTCAGCGCTAGTCTTATAACGCTGTGCGAGGGAATAAATCGTGTCGCTGCTGGAGGTGGTGACTTTAACCCAACCTGTGGGCGGGGTGCAGGTGGTTGGCTGCAATACCATAATCGTTGCAGTCGGAGAAGCAGTTGTCGTTTCGGTGACCGTTTCAACCGTCACCAGTACGGTCTCCGTTGCGGTCGGTGTGGGGAAGCTCAAAGGCAAAGTAGGAGGAATTTGTGTGGGCGTGGCCGGCGCGGGCAGGGTTTCGGCCAGGGAAAGGAAGATCCCGCCGAGCACGAGGATGACTGAAGCAATTGCAATAATGACGCCGACACCCAACTGGCGCAAAGCTTGCATACTAATTCTCCGAGTTCTTTCCCGAGGAGTTTTTGGCGATGGGCAAAAGGACGCTGAACGTAGAGCCGTTACCCGGCTCGCTATCCACCCAGATACGTCCCTTTTGTGCTTCTGTGAGAGTTTTTGCGATCGAGAGTCCGACCCCGGTATCACCGACCCCCTGGATCAAGACGTTATCCGCCCGGTACAGGCGGGTGAATACGCGCCCCAGATCTTCGGCGGGAATACCTCCGCCCGTGTCAGTGACCTGTATGAGGACGTACTCCTTGCCATCCTCCGATTTGGTTTGCACTTTCAGGTGCACGGTTCCCTCCAACGGGGAGGCGGCTCCCGCATTCTGAAGGAGATGGATCAAAATCTGCTGCAGGGCTTCACGGTCGGCATAGATGGGGGAGACATTTTTCGGCAGATCCAGATGCATCGAGATGTTCTTCTCGCGGATCTGGCTGCTGGTGTAAGACATTGCATTGTCGATGATCAGATCCAGATCCACCGGCTCAGGCTTGAGCTCATGCAAGCCTGTTTCGAGGGTCGTGATATGGATGAGATCGTCGATGAGACTTCCAATGCGCTCAGTCGAGGCCTTGATGCGCTCCACGAATTTGCGCTGCAAGGTACCGAGAATACCGACCGATTCACCTAACAACAGATCGGTGTATCCCACAATCGAAGACATCGGCTGGCGCAGCTCCTGCGAGATCGAAGCGACCACTTCAGCCTGCTCGTTTGAGCGCGCCGCGGATGATCCCTTCTCAGCTTCGATAATGCGCATGTTCGCTTCTGCCAACTGGTTCTGTAAACGGGCAACTTCTTCCAGCGTGAGGCGCAGCTCGCTTTCGACCTGAGTAGAGGAGGCGAACAGACCGGTCTTTTTGGGCGTTTTGGCAACCCGCAGTTCCTCGTTCTCCTGCTTGAGTTTTTCGAGCGCCTTTTGCGTTTCCTCCTGCATGGTTCGCAGGGCGGCGAGATTCTCGGCCTGGGCAAGTCCCTCTTGAGACTCGGCCTGGACCGACTCCATTTGTTTGAGCAATTCATTGTTGCGGCGCTCGAGGTCGGCCACGCGAGCCTGAGCCACATCGAGTGCCTGTTTGGCCTGTTCCCCTTTGATCTCAAGGGAGGTCATCTTTTGCCCGCGCTGGATAATCGGCACAAGCGATATCGCAATATTCGTCAGGAAGGCCTGGTCCTCGGCGCTCCACAGGCGGTTGGAATACGGTGATAACAATAGCACACCGCCAAGAGGTTCCTTCTCAGAGGTGATGATCGGCACGCTCATCAGGTGACCGGGATTTGTTAAGCCAAGCAGATCACTTAATCCCTTGATATCGGCGGAGGTGCTGCTCGACGGCAGACGCAAGGGACGTCCGCGCTGCAGGGCGTTGGTCAGCATGGGAATGATCGTTTTATTCAGGCTGCCGCCCTCAAGGTTTTCCTCGCGGATCAGGTCATACCCGCTGGCGATCTGCATCTGCGTATTGTTGTCGGTGAGATAAATCAGGAAGCACAGATCGGCCAGCATGGTCTGTGCAATGGCCCGCGTGATCGCCTGGCTCAATTTATCGGTTTGCGATTCACCCGCCAGCGCGAGCAAGGCGTGGAAAGTCTTGGGATCGGTGCTGTACTTGCGCCGTTCGCCGCCCGCGGGCGCATCCTGCTGTTTGACACTGGTCACGCGGTTCGCCGGGCTGGGGAAACGCTGCGGCAGCGTCATCAGGATGGGATAGGCGGCCATGTGAGCCAGCCTCACTGCGCCCGGAAAATCTCCCTCAATGCGACCGATCAACAGATACAGCAAATGCCCGGCAAAGCTAAGCAGGAACATAGCAATGCCATAGCCCCAGCCATTGGGCCGGCGAACACCAAGAATGAACAAGCCCAGAAGCGAGAAGCCAATGCTCGCCAGCTGCCAGTACGCCTCGTAGGTTGTTTGATTGTAAGAAGAGAGGGAAAGGTCTGTCGAGTAGGCGGCCAGGTTCAACGCCAGCGCAGCGATAACGAGCAAGCTTAGAAGCCAGGCCGCGGCATCTGCCGGGCGGCTGGGCTCAGGGAAAGCCCACAGCCAGATCAACCAGATCAGGGAAAAGAGCGTAACGGCCCGGTCCAACGGCGGCAGAAACAGGCGAAGATTGATCAATCCCTGAATGCCGATGCCGCCGATCAGAAACAGCCCGATCTGAGCGATCAACAGGATCACCAGTCCCATCATGGTCCGGCGGGCCTGTGGAAATTCGCTCGACCGCCAGTGCACAAACGCAGCCTGCAGCGCACCGGCAATGGAGAATACCAATATGAGGTGGTAGATCAGGCTTCCCGGGGCTTCGGTGAGAACCGAGAAAATCTGGTTGAGTGATGCACCCATGACACTATGATTATATTCCACTTGCCTAAATCTGGCTTGAAAATACGCCTTGTATAAGTTACAAGACCGTAATTTTTCCTTAAGGGTACAGATTTTAGGCGATTCCTCAACTGGGGACAGTCACCTTTATAATTAGTCTATGCTCCGCCGTGCAGCGCGCATCTTCTTCATTATTATCTTGCTACTGCTTGCCATGTTCGTGCCAGTGATCGTCTCGGGGTATTCCGAGTTGGACAGGGCCACCACAGCCACCGATTACGCAGAATCGGCGCAGCATTACCGGAGCGCAGCCGAGCGCCTTCCCTGGCGGGGGGATTTGTATGAGCTTTCGGGTCACAGTTATTACTATGCAAAAGACTATGTTCAGGCCAATGACGCGTACGAGGCGGCGTACCGGAATAATTCGCTCTCGCCGGAAGGCTGGGTTGCGTGGGGCGATGTCATCTATCTGAACGGCGACACCGCCCGCGCAACCGAGATCTGGGAGCAGGCCCGGCAGCAGAAGGACCCCTCCAAGCAGTTGTATTCTCGTCTGGCTGAGATCTACCAATCAAATGGAGAGTTTTCCAAAGCAGCGGAGTCGCTGCAGAGTTATGTTTCCGCCTATCCCGGTGACGCATCCGCACATTATCGGTTGGGACTGCTGTTGACCTTAACGGATGCGGAGCGCGCCTCGTCTGAACTGGTCAGCGCTTCGCAGCTGGACCCGGAGTTTGATTCCGCTGTAGAAACTCTTCGCGCTGCTCTCAAGATGATCTCGCAAACCGCTTCCATTTCAGCGCGCTTCGTCATCACCGGGCGCGGCCTGGGACTGGTCAGTGAATGGCAGCTTGCGCGCGCAGCCTTTGAATCGGCTGTCGAGGCGGATGCGAAAAACGCCGAGGCGTGGGCCTGGCTTGGAGAGGCGAAACAGCAGGCAGGCTTGCCGGATGCGGGCCTGGCAGAGCTCGATCAGGCCCTGGATTTAGATCCTCGTTCGCCCACCATACGCGGTCTGCGCGGACTCTATTTCCAACGCGTTGGGAATTTCCGCCAGGCACTGACAGAATTCGAGGCGGCTGCCTCGCTGGACCCGGAGAACCCGGCCTGGTTTGTTTCGCTCGGAGAGGCGCATTCGAAAAATGGGGATTTGATTCGCTCTCTGCAAGCCTATCAGAACGCGACAACGCTCGCGCCCGAAGATGCCGAGTACTGGCGTCTGCTGGCGATTTTTTGTGCTCAAAATAATGTAAACGTGCGAGATGTGGGTCTGCCTGCCGCGCAGAAGGCCGTGCTCCTCACGCCTGAAGAGTCCACCTCCCTCGATGTGCTTGGCTGGTCATTGACCCTCGAAGCTCGCTATGAAGAAGCCAGACGCATGCTGGACCGCGCTCTGGAGCTCGATCAGAATAATGCCTCAGCACATTTGCATATGGGACTGCTAGGCTTACAGATGAATGACCGAACCACGGCGTACGACCATCTCATGCAAGCGCGCGATCTGGGGAACCAGGAAGCCGAGATAGTGTTGAAGCAGTATTTTCCGTGATTCATCGCGCTAAGCGTAGGCGAAGCGCATGTTACATTGCAAACGCGCGCTTCGTCTATACTCACTACACCTGTCCTGGCGGACGGTGCCAGGGCAGCCCCGGTGTTTCCCGGGAGCGTGAGGGCATTTCTGATAAAATCCGCACATGAAAATCCCCCGCCTTCTTTCCTCTTTCTTCTTTCTACTCATCCTCTCCGCCTGCGCCCCTGTCTCGATCCCCACAGTCTCTCCGGCAAAGTCTGGCGATATCCTCTATCAGGAAGCCTTCGAGGACAACACAACTGGCTGGCATCGCGTGTCCAATGAGAACGGTATCATGGATTACGATAGCGGCGGTTACAGGATTTTGGTGCGGCAGCCAAAGCTAAATGTCTGGTCCACGGCGGAAAAGAATTTTGGCGATGTACGCATTGAAGCCGATGTAATCAGGCTCCATGGCCCTGATGAAAACCGCATGGGCGTGATGTGCCGTTACCAGGGCGGGGATTATTACTTCTTTGTGATCACCAACGATGGCTATTACGCCATAGGAAAATTCCTGGGAGGTATGACGCTGCTGCTCGGACAGAGTGAGATGCAGGCATCAGACGTCATTCAAAAAGGCTCAATGAATCATCTGCGCGCGGATTGCGTTGGCGACAAATTGACTTTTTACGTGAACTTCACTGAGGTTGCTGCTGCAACAGACAGCGACCTGCCTTCCGGCGACGTTGGTGTGTTGGCCGGGTCATTCTCCGAGCCCGGCGTGGATGTGATGTTCGACCAGTTCGTGGTGATACAACCATGAGGTTTTGCCACAGAGCCGCGGAGACACGGAGAAATAAAAAAGTCTCTGCGTCCCCGTGTCTCTGTGGCTAACGAATTCATGATGAAGATTTACCTCGACACGATCGGATGCCGGCTGAATCAGAGCGAGATCGAAACGATGGCTCGCCAGTTTCGCGCGGCGGGGCACCAGATCGTCACCTCAGCCGAAGTGGCGGATATGGCGGTTGTCAACACCTGCGCGGTCACTAATGAGGCCGCAGCCGATTCGCGCGGGAAGATCCGTCACCTTGCGCGCGCGGGCGTGGGTGAAATTGTCGCAACCGGGTGCTGGGCCACGCTGCAACCTGCACAGGCCGGAGAACTTCCAAATGTTCTGCGTGTAATCACAAATGATCGTAAAGATCACCTCGTCTCAGATTTGTTAGGCCTACCGCAGGAATCGTTTGATATTGAGCCAATTGCCCGCGAGCCTTTACCTGGTTTGCACCGGCGTACACGCGCATTTATCAAGGTGCAGGATGGATGTGATAATCATTGTACATTTTGCATCACGACGATCGCACGCGGTGCAGGACGCAGTCGCACGGTGGCAGATGTGATCCTCGATATTCAATCTGCTCTGCAGGGTGGAACGAAAGAAGTCGTTTTAACGGGTGTCCACCTCGGTTCGTGGGGCTATGATTTCAACGCACACTTGAGCGACCTGATCAAGACCATCCTGCGCGAGACTGATGTGCCACGCCTGCGCCTCTCCTCTCTGGAGCCGTGGGATCTGGATGCGAACTTTTTCTCACTCTGGAGTAATTCGCGACTTATGCCTCACCTTCACCTGCCTTTGCAAAGTGGATGCGAGCCCACGCTGAGGCGGATGGCGCGCAAGACCACGCCTCACTCGTTCCGCGAGTTGGTCGCTGCGGCGCGCGATGTGATCCCCGATGTTGCCATCACAACCGATATCATCGCGGGCTTCCCTGGCGAGACCGAGGAGGAGTTTGCTGAGACGCTTGATTTTGTGCGCGAGATGAATTTTGCGGGTGGACATGTCTTCACGTATTCGCCGCGCCCTGGCACAGGAGCAGCACGAATGAAGGGGCAGGTCCGGCCCGAGCTGCGAAAGAAACGAAATCACGTCCTGCACGACGCGCTCGAAGAGTCCGCAAAATCCTATCGGCAAGCGTTTGTGGGACTCACCTTATCAGTCCTATGGGAATCTACCTCCGAAGTGGGGGAATGGGGCTGGCGCATGGAGGGACTCACCGGGAATTACCTGCGCGTCAACGCCTTTGCCCTCTCGCCGCGCTGGAATGAGATCGACCATGTGAAAATTGATGAATGCGATGAACATCGTATGAGTGGCGTAATCGTCAATACGGGATAAGTGTCACTTCAGTTCAGTAAAGTGGGGCTGTAAAATGAAATATCGCAAAAAGGAGAAACTATGACAGCTCAACTGATCGATGGAAAACTGATAGCGCAGCAGGTACGTGAGGAAGTTGCCGCGCGAGTGGCAGAGAGAACAGCGGCCGGAAAACAGAAACCTACTCTGGCAACCGTGCTGGTGGGTGACCGCCCGGATTCGGCGGCCTATGTGGCCTCAAAGCAGAAAGCCTGTGCCGAATTGGGAATGGGCTCCATCAGCCAGCACCTGCCTGCTGATGTTTCACAGGAAGAGCTCGAGAAGCTCATCAAGTCATTGAACGACGACAGAGCCGTGAACGGCATCCTTGTGCAGCTGCCGCTGCCTTCTCATTTAGATGAAGAACGCGTGCTGCAGTTGATCAGTATCGAAAAGGATGTGGATGGTTTTTCCCCGATCAATATCGGCCGTCTGGCACAGAAGGGACGCGAGCCGCTCTTTGTGCCATGCACGCCGTATGGCTGCATTTATCTACTCGAGAAAGCGGGTGTCAAGATTGAAGGCGCGAACGCAGTTGTGCTCGGTCGCTCAAACATCGTGGGCATGCCTGCCGCGCTATTATTAATCGGTAAAAATGCCACCGTGACCGTTTGTCACTCACGCACCAAAGACCTGCCCACTGCTGTGCGCCAGGCGGATATTCTGATCGCTGCTATTGGCAAAACGGAGATGGTGCGCGGAGATTGGATCAAGCCTGGTGCAGCGGTCATCGATGTGGGCATTAATCCAGTCCCCGATGCCACCAAGAAAAGCGGGCACCGTCTCGTAGGCGATGTCTGCTTTAATGAAGCCAAAGAGGTCGCCGGCTTCATCACTCCCGTCCCTGGAGGTGTGGGCCCGATGACAATCGCCATGTTAATGAGGAATACCTTGAGGGCGGCAGAAATACAGGATCCGATGTAATGTATCCCGAGTGGGCGCAGAACTCTCTAAAGCTCTGCGCCCACTTTTTAGCCTAGATGCAATCGCAAAGCGGGGAGAAGCCATGATGTTTATCACTTTTTTTTGATTTGGGCGGAAATGTATAATGAATTGACAAGTTTTAGTCGGGGTCGATTTGTTTTTAGCTAGAAACTGAGCGTATCTGCCTTGCTACGGTCGTGTTCCTCTACATAGATTGCACATGGAAAGGAGGTGACCCGGGGAATTCAAAAGCAACATTAGCTTTTCTGCCTGCTCTCTCAACTATGTTTAGATTCCTAAAAAGGAGAAGGAGAAAGTAATGAAACGGCTGTCCCTCTTTGTACTGGCTGTCATGGTTTTGAGCATTGTTCTCACTGCCTGCCAGCCTGCTGCACCGACCACCATCAAGATCGGCTTGAATGTTGAACTGACCGGCAGCATTCCAGTTGTGGGCGAATCCAGCAAGAACGCCGCGGAATTGGCTGTCAAGGAAATTAATGACGCAGGGGGCTTGGATGTGGGAGGCACGAAATACACTGTCGAGTTGTTAGTGGAAGACAATGAGGATAAGGCTGAATCGGCCGCGGCAGCAGCCCAGAAACTGGCGACTGCTGGAGCGCTGGCCATGGTCGGCCCGAACGCGAGCCGCAACGCGATCCCGGCGTCGGTGGTGGCGGAAAGCAGCCTGATGCCCATGATCAGCCCCTGGTCCACCAACCCCAAGACAACCAAGGTTGGCGATACTGATGAGGCGAAGAAGTTCGTGTTCCGCGCCGCGTTCATTGACGACTTCCAGGGTGTGGTCGCGGCCAAGTTTGCCATGAATGAATTGAAGACCACAAAGCCTGCGGTGCTCTACGATGTGGCATCCGAATACAACAAAGGGATTGCGGAAGTCTATAAGCGCACATTGGAAGAAAGCGGCATCCAGGTTGTGGGCTTTGAAACCTACACCACAGGCGATAAGGATTTCTCCGCCCAGTTGACCAAGATCAAGGATGCAGGCGCAGACAGCCTCTTCCTGCCCAACTACTATAGCGAAGTTCCGCTGCAGGTGCAGCAGGCTCACAAAGTGGGTTTCGATGGCGTCATGTTAGGCAGCGACTCCTGGGGCAACATCGAGCTGGTAACGCTCTGCGGCGCGGAATGTGAAGGCTATTACTTCACTACCCACTACGCAGCCGACATCGCCACTCCCAAGGCGCAGGCCTTCATCAAAGCGTACGAAGGCGCGTACGGTAAGACCCCCGATGATGTCGCCGCGTTGACCTATGATTCCTTTGGATTGCTGTTCCAGGCCATCCAGGCGGCCGGCAAGCTGGATCGCCAGGCCGTGCGCGATGCTCTGTCTGCCATCACCTCGTTTGAGGGCGTAACCGGTAACATGCAATTCAAGGGCACCGGCGACCCGGTCAAGAGTGCAGTGATTCTGCAAGTAAAGGATGGCAAGTTCGTATACTTCACCAGCGCAGCTCCGTAGTCAGATCGCAAGCATAGTGGGAGGGCGGTTACCGCAGCGGAGCCGCCCTCCTCTTCATCGGAGAATATCAAATGGAGTTTTACATCCAGCAGGTCCTCAATGCACTGCAAGTAGGGAGTGTATATGCTCTGATCGCGCTGGGCTACACCATGGTCTATGGAATTCTGACCATGATTAACTTTGCCCATGGCGATATTTTTATGGTCAGCACCTATCTGGCGTTCTTCTTCTCGACGATGGTGCTGGCCTTGCTAACGGGTCTAAATCCCATCCTGATCTTTGTGGTTACGTTGCTGGTCGCCATGTTCGGCACAGCCCTCCTGGCGGTAGTGATCGAAAGATTGGCATATAAGCCTTTACGCACCGCGCCGCGCATCTCCGCGGTGATCACGGCGCTGGGCATTGGCTTGTTCCTCGAGAATTTCATGGTGGCCTTTAAGCCAGTCGGGCCGGCGCCACGCTTCCTGCCCGCGCTCCTCCCGGCAGTTAATTACAACATCGGCGGCGTGACCGTTTCCACGATTCAGATTGTCATCATCGTGGTCTCGGCGCTCGTCATGATCTTGCTGGATACGATCGTGCGGCGCACCATGACCGGCATGGCCATGCGCGCCATCTCATGGGACAAATCGGTGGTTCCGCTGATGGGCATCCCCGTGGACCGGGTCATCTCGATGACCTTTGCGCTGGGAGCCTCGATTGCGGCAGTCGGCGGCACGTTATACGGGATGGCATATACCATTGATCCGTACATGGGCATTCGTATTGGTTGGTGGGCGTTCATCTCCGCAGTCGTCGGCGGGATCGGCAATGTTCGCGGCGCCATGCTCGGAGGTTTTATCCTGGGGTTCGTGGAGATTTTTACTCCTGTGTTCCTGCCCTCTACGTATCGAGATTTCGTAGCTTTTTCACTGCTCCTGTTGCTCCTGATCTTCCGTCCCACGGGTATCCTGGGGCGGCCGATGGCACAAAAGGTATAAGAGGAGATCACCCATGAAAAGCGTCTTTATGAAGAAATGGGGCTTGCCTCTTGTCCTTGTGCTGATCTTCCCTCTTACCGTCCTGTTGCCAAGGTTTGGGATCATCAATCCCTACATTGACCTGGTGCTCAAGTACATTGGGATCAACATTATCCTGACAATCAGCCTGAACCTGGTCAACGGCTACATGGGAGAGTTCTCTGTCGGGCACGCCGGGTTTATGGCAGTTGGGGCTTATGCCGCCTCTCTGCTCACGGTCTGGGTGTTCCCGCCGAGCCTGGGGCCATGGCTCTTTCCGCTGGCTTTGCTGGCGGGGGGCGTCGCAGCAGGAATTGCGGGGTTGGGGATCGCTTTTCCATCATTCCGTACACGCGGCGATTATCTGGCGATCGTCACCCTGGCCTTCAACATGATCATTAAGAGCGTGCTGGAGAATGTGGAAGCGGTTGGCGGTCCGCGTGGATTTATGGGCATGCAAAAATTGACGAGTCTGTGGTGGGTCTATCTCATCGTCATCCTGGTGGTCTTCCTGGCTCGCAATTACGTCTTCTCGAATTTCGGGCGCGGTGTGCTCTCGATCCGTGAAGATGAGACCGCCTCGGGCCTGGTGAGCGTCAATACCCGCCAGGTCAAAGTGCTGACCTTTGTCTTCTCCGCTTTCCTGGCCGGGATCGCCGGCGGGCTGTTTGCCCACGAGCTACAGTTCATCAACCCGCGCTCGTTTACGATCTTGAAATCCACTGATATGCTGGTCATGGTGTATCTGGGTGGAGTAGGGAGCCTGGGCGGTTCCATTCTGGGCGCCACCGTATACACCGTTGTCATGGAAGGATTGCGGACGGTCCTTCAGTCGGTGGGGATCTCACAGGAATGGCGTCTCGTGGTCGCGCCGCTCATGTTGGTCTTGCTCATGATCTTCCGCCCGGCGGGCATTATGGGATTGAAGGAGTTCCGCTTCTTGATCCCACGGGCCGAAACCCCGGAAGCGTTGGGAGAGCTTCGCACGCAACTCCAGTCTACGAAACGCCCGAGTGAGGTGCTGCCATGACACTGCTCTGCATCGAACATCTCACTCATTATTTCGGCGGCTTGCGAGCCGTGCACGATTTCAACCTCGAACTGCGGCCCGGTGAGCTGGTCGCCATCATCGGTCCCAATGGGGCTGGTAAGACGACAGTGTTCAATCTCATCACGGGCGTATATCGACCGACTGAAGGGAAGATCCTGCTCAAGGACCAGAGTCTGATCGGTCTTCCGACCCATCAAACCATCAGTCGTGGGATTGCCCGCACGTTCCAGAACATCCGGCTGTTCAAGGAACTCTCGGTTCTGGATAACGTGCGCATCGCTCATTACACCAGCATCCAATATTCTCCCTGGGAAGCGTTATTGCGGCTGCCGCGGTTCGTCCACGAGGAGACACGGATTCGGAAAGAGGCGTTGGAACTGCTGGATATCTTCGGTCTGGCAGATCTGGCCGGGGCAACCGCGAAGAACCTGCCCTACGGCCAGCAGCGGCGGCTGGAGATCACGCGAGCTCTGGCGACGCGCCCATCCCTGCTGCTGTTGGACGAGCCCGCAGCCGGGATGAATCCGAACGAGATGGAACAATTAATGGAAACCATCCTATGGATTCGCAAAGAGTTCAAGCTGACCATCCTGCTGATCGAGCACCAGATGCGCGTGGTCATGGGAATTGCGGAGCGCATCAAGGTCCTGGATTTTGGCGAGACGATTGCCGAAGGGACGCCAGAGCATATCCAGAACCATCCTCGTGTCATTGAAGCCTATCTCGGCGAGGAGGTGATGGCATGAGCGCAAATACACCTCTGCTCACGATCAAGGATCTGCACGTGGCGTACGGCAACATCCTTGCCTTACAGGGTATTTCATTGGAAGTCTGCGAAGGAGAAATCGTCACGCTGATTGGTGCCAATGGCGCGGGGAAGTCCACGTTGCTGCGGGCGATTTCGGGCGTCGTTCCCATCCGCAGCGGGAGTATCACCCTCGACTCGGTCAACCTGGGAGCCACGCCTGCCCACCGCATCGTGGAACTGGGTGTGGCGCATGTGCCCGAGGGACGCGGCATCTTTGCCAACCTCACCGTTCTCGAAAACTTGAAGCTGGCCACCTGGAGCCGCAAAGATCGGAAAGACCTTCACAAGGAATACCAGCGCGTCTTCGATATTTTCCCCCGGCTGGCGGAGCGGCAGCACCAGTTGGCGGGTACACTCTCAGGAGGCGAACAACAAATGCTGGCGGTCGGGCGAGCGCTCATGACCCGCGGCAGGCTGATGCTGCTGGATGAACCCTCGATGGGATTGGCTCCTGTGCTGGTGCGCGAGATCTTCCAGACCGTGCGGGAGATCAACGCCGGCGGGACAACGATCCTGCTGGTGGAACAGAACGCTCGCCAGGCATTGAAGCTGGCTCACCGCGGCTATGTGCTTGAAACCGGCCGTCTGACGGTGGCGGGCATAGCAAGTGAATTGATGGATAACCCGAGCGTCAAAGCAGCCTATCTCGGCGGCTAGTGGCCAGATAGACCAAAAAATACAGTCTTTACCAGTCCCGCCCCACGGCGGGACTGTTTATAATATGATCTCAGATCTTTCTGATCGCGATACGTTGTTGCCACTCTGCTATTCATCATGAGGAGAGAAATGAAGAAGTTTTTGAAGTGGGCGGGAGTTGTTTTCGGCGGGTTGGTGGGGTTGTTGATCATCGCTTTGTTCGCTATCTATTTCAAGAGCCAGGCACGCCTCACGCGTGTGTATGCAATCCCCCAGGAAGCGATAACGCTTCCCGCGGACTCTGCGTCGATCGAATATGGCCAACATATCTTCCGTTTTCGGGGCTGCGAGGCCTGTCATAGTGAGGGCGGTTACCTGGATGTGTCGTTGCCTGGGCAGAGCGCGGAGTCTCATTTTGGTTCGTCCGCGCAGGATGTACCTCACATGGAAGGAAATATCTACCTCGACGATCCCGCCATTGGGAAAGTTGTTGCCTCCAATCTGACGGGGGGCACCGGCGGGGTCGGAAAAGAATACACGGACCATGACTGGCTCCGGGCCATCCGGCATGGTATTCGCCCGGATGGGACGCCGCTGTTATTTATGCCTTCCACAGAGTTTTATTTCTTGAGCGACGAGGACCTGGGCGCGGTGATTGCCTACATCAAAAGCGCGCCGCCTGTCCATCACGAACTGCCGCCGAGTTCCATATCCTGGACGGGCAGGATCGTCATGACGCTTGTGTCGGCCATTACATTCATCCCTGCGGAATTGATCCCGCACGATGCGCCCCGCCCCGTGGCACCGGAGGTAGGGGTCACGCCCGAGTACGGTGAGTATCTGACTCATTCCTGCAAAGTTTGTCATGGGCTCACGATGTCCGGCGGACCCATCCCGGGGTTCCCTGCGAGCTGGCCGCCCGCACCCAACCTGACGTTTGGCCCCGGGTCCGTCTTGCCGGCCTGGAGCGAGGCAGGCTTTATGGACACACTCCGCACCGGAGTGACCCCCGAAGGCAGGCAGCTACGCGGCGAATACATGCCCTGGAACTCCTACAAGTTCATGAGCGACGATGAGCTCAGAGCCGTTTGGGTCTATTTGCAGTCTTTGCCAGAAGTAGAGTATGGCAATCGCTGATACTGCACACTCTTTACAATGTTTCTAAGGAAAGGTCTTTTGATATACTTGGCTTATGTCACCGGATAAAGTCGGCAGGTATAAGATTAAATCTGAACTTGGCCGCGGCGGAATGGCAACCGTCTATCGCGCCTTCGACCCGATCTCCAATCGTGAAGTGGCAATCAAGATTTTGCCGCGCGAGCTGACGACGAACCTGATTACTCGTGCCCGCTTCAAACGGGAACTAAAGCTGATCGCTTCCCTGGAGCATCCCGCTATTGTCCCTGTGTACGATGTGGGGGGAGAGGACGATCACCAGCCGTTCTTTGTCATGCGCTATATGTCGGGCGGATCGCTTGCCGATATGATCAAAAAGGGAAAGTTTTCCCTGCGCGACGCCGCCCTGATCGTGGAGCGCCTGGCTTCGGCGCTCGATCATGCCCATTCAAGAGGGATCATTCACCGGGATATCAAGCCAGATAACGTACTTTTCGACGCCAGCAATAATCCTTATCTTTCCGACTTTGGTGTCGCGAAGTTTACGGAGTCCATGGTCTCTGCCACCGGGCGGGAAGTGATCGGTACACCCGCGTATATCAGCCCTGAGCAGGCGCTGGGAGAGAACGTGGACCACCGCGCAGACGTTTACGGGTTAGGCGCGATGTTGTACGAGATGCTGACCGGTGAGCGCCCGTTTGACAAGGATACCGTCATCGGGCTGGCTTTGCAGCACGTCAACGACCCTGTGCCTAACGTCCTCAAGCTTCGTCCCGATCTGCCCGGCGAGGTGGATGTCATCGTCAAAACAGCCATGGCCAAGAACCGGGAGAAGCGTTATGCCAATGCCCTCGACCTGGCCCACGAATTAAATAAGGTGGCCTTCGACGGGGAACCCACCATCCCGAAATTTCCGGCATTGGTCGACCGGCAGACTGCTCCGGCTGCCTCACCCAACCGGAGCGGCTGGGTCGTAGCCGGTCTCATTTTGCTGCTTGCTCTGGCCGGCGGCGTGTATGCGTTTCGCGGGCAACTCCCTTTCTTGACGTCTGCAATGCCCACCTCGACCGCTGCTCCCACTTCGGCGCCCCCTACGGCCGCGCCGACAATGACTCTGACACCCGAGCCCTCTCCAACGGCTGAAGTCACGGCCACGATGGGAACGCCCATGCCTGAAGGGACCTCCATCCCGGGCGGGGCAGATAAGGTCGCCTTCCTGGCCGGGAACCAGCTGTATCTCATGAACCCCGATGGCAGCAATCTCATGCAGATCCGCACCGATAATTCGGCCAAGTCCAATCTACACTGGATTCCCGATGGCCGGCTGACGTACATCTCGAGGAACTGTGTTTACATCATGGATGTCGCCTCGCTGCAGCCGCAGCAACTGATGTGCTTTGTTTCGAATGAAGTTCTTGAGGATTTTCGGGTCTCGCCCGACGGAAAACTGGTAGCCATCAGCGTGCAGCGAACCCTGAACATCCTTCCGTTTGATCTTGAAGCCCTGAGCAAAATGGATTCGCGTTTCAGCCTGTTGGCCTTGAATGAAAATTGTTTTTATAACCAGTATGCCTTCCGCGAGGTTCTCTGGTCAAAGACAGGCACGCAGATCGCGGCGCATGTGGTGGACACCGAATTGGTTAGTTCAGATCAGGTCTTCGTCTTGAATGTGGACATTCCAAATTGTGCGACGGTGGGACCTGTGCGCGTGGCGAAAGTCCCCGGGACACGGATTGATTTTTCCAGCGAGAGCACAAAGCGGATCACGAGCTATGATTGGGACGGTGGTTATTTATTCCTGCTAAACGACTCCATTCGCAACGATGGCTTCGGCGATCTATACCTATATGACAGCCAGGCGCGTCAGGGAGAGCGGATCAATCCCATCGATGGTGAATGTTGTTACCGGGATGCTCGCTGGAGCCCGGACGGGACCCATATCTTTTTTGCATTCCAGCGCTTTGGCACGAGCCCGATCGAATTTTATTACATGCCCTATGCTGAGCTGGGAAACGGGGGCACATGGACACCCATCCCAGATATGGACACACTGTTTTCGACCCCGCGTGAGAAGCCTCAACCTGCACTTAGACCGATCCAGGAATAAACTGTCCCGCACATAGCGGGACAGTTTGTTTAATATGAGAGTTGTAGGGCCACACCCCGGTGTCGCATTACTCATATCTAAACCGCCAGACACCCACACCGAAGAAAATGACCGCGAACCCAAGCAACACAGCGACTTTGGGCAGGACCTCTTGCAAGCCGCCACCCCGCAGGATGAGATCCAGCATTCCCTGCATGGCCCAGGTAGTGGGGAGCACCCTGACAGCGTTCTGGATCGCAGGCGGGAATAATTCCAGCGGATACCAGCAACCGCCCATCAGCGCGAAGACCATACCAAACATGATGCTCAATCCGCTGGCCTGACCTTCCGACTTGATGAACGTACCCATTGTGGTGCCAAATGCCGCCGCAGCCAGGGCAGATGCGAGCAGGATGAGAAACAAAGCCAGAGGCTCACGACCCCAGTTCAGTTTCATGACCAGAATGCCAAACCCGACCAGTAGTAACATCTGCACGAGCGCCATCGCGACCTGCCCGAAAATGGTGCCAAGCAAGAAAGTGGCCTTGCTCGACGGCGTAGTAAGCAGACGCCGTAAGGTTCCCTGCTGGCGTTCGTAGGCAAACAATGCCGAAATGCCAAACAACGGAATGAATACCCAGGTGATCAACTGCCCTGCAGATGTGTTGGCGCGCGGATCATAGTCCACCTGATCCTCCGTTAAAGCTTCGACCACCGTCACGCGTTCAGGGACATCCGCCTGGATGGATTGCGCTGTCTGGAGAGAGCTCTCGAAATAGGCTTGCTTTTCCTCGTCAGAGGAGAATGGCTGCATCATCTCACGGTGATTGACTGCGGTCTGTGCAGCAGAAATCGAGCTGCTGACTCTGCGGAGGGCTGTGGATATGGCTCGCCGGGCAACCGTCGCATTCATGTTGTTAGGCTGCTGGAGCAATTCCACCTCTGCTGAACCGCTTTGTATCGATTGAATATCGATCCCCGCCGGAATCATCAACACCACCTCCGCACGCCGCTCGTCGAACAGATTTTGCGCCTCGGCACGCGTGGTCACTTCCGGGCGGACGGCGGTGGAATGCTCCAGTTCATCAATAATCTGTGCTGAAACGGATGTGTTCGCTTCGTCGACCACCAGCAAGCCGATGCGCGGGTCCTCGTTGCCTGAGGGCGTTCCACCTGCAAGGAGGAAGGTGAACACAACCGGCAAAATAATAAAGAACAACAGCTCAGACGAACTCGCAAAGCGGATGATGGTGTCTTTCCAGGCGATGGCGAAAATCTTTTTCATAATTAATTTTCTGCAGGGACGGGCAGCTGCCTGTCCTTACCCATTATTTCTGCATAATCCCATTTCGATTAAATAAAACAACCGCGATCCCAAACAACACGCTTCCCATGATGAGCAGCGCGAGAATAGGTTCTATTAAATTGGGTAATCGACCGCCCAGGGCCAGCGTGGTAAATCCATCCAGTCCCCAGGCGTTCGGCGTGATCTTGCTGATGGTCCGTATGATGGAAGGCATCTGCTCGAGATTGATAAAGCTCCCGCCGAGAATGCCAAAGATCAACATCATGGCAGAGCCAATGCTTCCCACCTGGGCGGGCGTGCGCGCCAGGGCAGTGATCAGCATGCCCCAGCCGGTCGCGCCGAAAACCGCGGCAAGGATCAGCGCAAGCAATCCGGCTGCATCGCCCCATTGCACGCCAAAGAATAGAGTGCTTGCCAGAATCAGGATGCCCACCTGGGCAACACCCGTGAGAAAGATGCCCAGAATTTTGCCGCCAAGCACTTGAGAGGTATGCGTGGGCGAGACCAGCAGGCGCGGCAGTGTCCCTTGCGAGCGCTCAGCAAGGATAGAGCGTCCGCCGTAGGAGACCGTGTACATCAGGAACAGCAGCGCCATGCCGGGCGCCATGTAGGCCAGGATGTCAAACTCGACAGCTTCCGCACCTTCCTGATTGGTCTTGAGCGTGATGGCTGTGTTCTCTGCTTGATCGACATTTTCAAACAGTGCATGCGCTTCGGTTTCCGCGTTTTGCGGATTTAGCAGGCCGGTCTGCAGCAACTGCATAATAGACGTCATGCCGCGCGTGCGCCCCTCTTCGACGCGCGAGAGGAACTCGTCTACGATCGCTTTGACAACACCAGCGCTCGTGGGGCGGGAGGGATTGGCATAGACCTCGATCTGCACGGGCTCAGGCTCCACATAGCCCTGATCGAATGCTGTCCCTTCAGCAGGAATGATCGAACGCGTGAAGCCCTCGGGGATGATCACCGCCGCGGCGGCCTCGTCATCGTTAATTAAACGGCGGGCCGCTTCGGCGTCGGAAGATGCGGTGGGTTCCATTAAATCGGACAGTTCCTCCGAGGAGAAAACATCGACCAGCGCGTTGCCCAACTGATCATTATCCAGATTGACGATCACAACAGGAATGTCAGAAAGCCCGCTGGAGCCACCGCTAAAGCGCCCGGTGACAAATCCCATGCCGATCGTGAGCAGGAATGGCGCCAGCAGCATAAAGGTCAGCGCGGCGCGGTCGCGGAACATGAGCTTCAGATCTTTAAGTCCAATGAGGAATAATTTACGCATGATGTCTCCGCGGAGAGAGATTGGAGACTAGAGACTTGTAACGAGTCTCCAATCTCTAGTCTCTAAGTGCTCTGCCCGTAAGATGCAAAAACACTGCCTCAAGATTTGGCTCCCGAATATCGATCGAGCGGATCTTGATGCCGCGTTCGTTGGCTTTCGTGACAACGGATGCAAGCACATCTTCGGCTTCATGGGTGATGACGGAGACCTCGTGGTCGGTTGCCAGGGCTTCGAGGATATCGTGCATGCCTTCCAGCGATTTAGCAAGCGCTTCGGAGTCATCATTCTCGCCAATATGCAGGATCAGCGTTTCGGTCTGGCCGACCTGCTGCGTCAATTCCTTTTGTGTGCCCAGCGCGATGAGCTCGCCGTGGTCGATAATACCCACCCGGTCCGAGAGCTCCTGCGCTTCTTCCATATAGTGGGTGGTGTACAGGACCGTCATGCCCTGCTTATTGAGGTCTTTGACCGTATCGAGAATGGCACGCCGCGATTGCGGGTCGATGCCCACAGTGGGCTCATCCATGAAGAGCAGGCGCGGCTTGTGGAGGAGCCCCACCCCAATATTGACGCGCCGCTTCATGCCGCCTGAGTATGTTTTGACACGGTTTTTCGCTTTATCTGTGAGTCCGATCTGTTTTAACACTTCATCGACGCGGCTGTTGAGCGACTTGCCGCTCAAGCCATACATCTGTCCCCAGAAGATCAGGTTCTCACGGGCCGTGAGGTCTTCGTAGAGGGCAAGCTCCTGCGGCACCACGCCAATCACCTGCTTGACCGCCATCGGATTCTTCGTAATAGAATGCCCACCGACCATCGCATCTCCCGAGGTGGGACTATATAAGGTGGAGAGCATAGAGATGGTAGTCGTCTTGCCCGCGCCATTGGGGCCCAGCAGACTGAATATTTCACCTTCTTTGATGTCGAAGGAGATTCCCTTGACGGCGGTAAAGTCTCCGTACTTTTTGACAAGCTGGCGCACTTCAAGAATGGAGGACATGAGGGCTCTCATAAAACGGAATACGTAGGTCAGGCATGCAGCCTGACTATACTCTGAAAAATGTATGTCTTGGCGGGCTGCCCGCTAGAGCGGGATTGCGACAAACCCGCCCTACAATTCATATAAAAAGTATAGCGCATAACATATGCAAAAGTTGCGCTTAATAAATATTGACTTCTGTCAATTTGTGTAATATAGTACAAACGTTCTAACTCCAACTTGGAGGGCATCATATTTTAGTCAGCCTTGCGAAGGTTTCCGCGGCGGGAAGAATTTCCTTAAAACAACCTTCGCAAGGCTTTGTACAAGAAACTAACTCAGACATGGAGGGCAGATGTTCGAACTTCCTGAATACACCGTTCTGGCAAAGCAAATCAACAAAACCCTGGTGGGGAAAACGATCAAATGCGGTAACCTTGGAAATTCGCCGCATAAATTCGTCTGGTATAACCGCAAGCATGATGAATTTACACAACTCACCTGTGGCAAAGGTATCGGTCGAGCGCGCGTCCAGGGGCGCTGGTTGATCATCCCGCTTGAGCCGGGATATAACCTTGTCCTCGGCGAATGTGGGGGTAAAGCCCTTTACCATCCGGTGGGCACGGAGCTCCCGGCGAAGTATCACCTGTGGCTTGAATTCGAAGATGGATCGTTCTTCACCGTCACTACACAGATGTGGGGCGCCATGGAGTTATATGAAGCTGGCAAGGAGCAGGAACGGCAGTACATCAAAAGCATGCGAACCACGCCGGTGGAACCCGGCTTCACGTTCGCCTATTTTTCCAGCCTGATCGATGAACTGTTGAAAGGGGAAAATCGCAGTACAAAGAGCTTGCTGACTCAGGATCAGCTGATCCCCGGCCTCGGCAATGCCAGTGCGCAAGATATTCTGTTTCATGCCCATCTTCTGCCGCGCCGATCACTCTCCGAGTTGAGTTTGGGTCAGCGCCGGGATTTATACGAGGCGATCGTGCACACCATTCGCGAGATCATTGACCAAGGCGGGCGCAATGACGAGACTGATCTGTTCGGCGAACGGGGAGGCTACATTCGCATCATGGATAGCGCCGCGGCCGGCAAGCCCTGCCCCGAGTGTGGAACAAAGATCCAGAAAATCCAGTATCTGGGTGGAGCCTGTTACTTTTGCCCGAAGTGTCAGGTGTAGGTTGAGGTTACCCGCTTAACCTGCCATACTGCTTCAGCAATTTTCTGACTTCATCATGCGGCAGCGCATCGACCGTCATGCCTCTGTGACCGGTCATGGCTTTACCGGCAACCATCGAATTGATGATGGCTTCTTCTGATGCATACGCGGATGCAAAGAGCAGAGGATCGATATACTCATTGTGAACGTAGCTTACACTTCCTATCATTTCCCCCGAGATGCCTGTCGATGCGGTGGAAAACGCCAGGAAGATATCGCCGCTGCCATTGCCGCCCAACGAGCCTGTGCGCGCCATGCCCAACGAGGCGCGCTTCGCCAGTCGCTTGAGCTGGTGGGGGAGCAGGGGCGCATCGGTTGCGAGAATAATGATCAGAGAGCCGTCATCCTGGCGGAACGGATTCTCGCCGCTGGTGAATGGCGCGTTATCTTTCAGGTGCTCCCCGACGGGAACGCCCGCGATCGCAAGCTGGTAGCGCCGCCCAAAATTTGACTGGACGAGAGCGCCTACGGTCCAGCCGCCGAGTTTTTCGGGGAGTCGGCGCGAGGACGTGCCAGTCCCACCTTTGAACTCATAACATAACATCCCGGTCCCGCCGCCGACGTTTCCCTCCTCGATCTGTCCGTCTCTGGCATTGTCCAATGCATGCCAGACGTGCTGCGGCTTCACATGGAATCCGTTGATGTCGTTGAGCCAGCCATCGGCAGTCTCGGTCACCACGGGGCACGACCAGCGCTGATACAACGCGTTGTTTTTTGCCTGCCAGTCAATGATGGTATCGCGCACGATGCCCACGGAATGCGTATTGGTGATGCCAATCGGGCCTTCGAGCATGCCGCCTTCCTCCACCCAGGCGGCGCCGGTCATTTCACCGTTGCCGTTGAAGGCAAATGTCCCCGCGAAGACGGGCTCGTGATTTTTCCCGCCGCGCGGGTGGATGATGGTCACACCTGTCCGTGCGGAAGGGCCTTCGATAACGGTTGCATATCCCACGGTCACGCCGGGAACGTCGGTAATGGCGTTGCAGGTCCCCGGTGTGCCTTCAAAGGGAATTCCCAGGTCGCGGGCGCGGGTCATCTTTTTCTTTTTCTCCTTTCGCGATGAGCACGAGCTGATGAGCGATATTTCGCATGACTTCGTCCGGCACGCCATCGACTGCCTTCGACTGGACACGGGTATCGATGCCATCGTTGACGTAATCTATCACAACAAACTTCTCGAGCGTACGGGCGATCTCGGTCGAGAACCAATCCAGTTTGCAAATGGAGGCGATCCGCTGTGTAATTTCGTGAAGGGGGAAGAGCTCGTACTTATTCTCTTCCTGCGGCGTGATGATCGAGAACACATGCGTCAGCGGATGCCACCAGCAGGGATACGTTTTGCCGTTGGCGTAAAACACGCGGAACCAGGCGGGCTGCCCCTGCATGGTGCGGGGAACGATAGTTTCCTGCACGAGATACTTCTGGTTAGGAAATTCCATGCGGGCCCGCAGGACCTGGTCCATGGAAGACGCGCCGAGGATCACGCCCGAGCTGCCGCCTTCGTTCGAGGGCTTGATCACAAACTGATTGCCCAGAGGTGTGAGATCGAACTCAGGGATGACAGGCTGCTCAATGAATGGAGGCAGAACGATGGTGTACGGCGTCTGGACGCCTGCGGTGATCAGCTCGAGATGCATCGTGGCTTTATCTTCGGACCATTTGGAAACTTCGGCAGGATTAATGCGCCGGACCGAATGTTCTCGTGACCAGCGATGAATAGGCTCGAAACGCGGGTCATATTGGGAGCGGTCCACAATGGCACGAAAGGTTTTTTCACCCTTATACAGGGCTGTGATGGATTCGAGCAGATCGTTCGGTGTAATGGGCCAGAACGAGATCTCCTGCTCGCGGCAGGCATGCTCGATCATTTGGACAAAATCAATATCAAATTCCCAGTACCAGGGAAGGCAGAGGTCGTAATGCATGATTTCTATTATAAGGGAAGGCCAAGGAAGAACGCAGCATATAAGAACAATGTTATAGCTTTCAGCCGCCCTCTAAAAAGCGGGTAAAATCTACAGACTCGGGGTATTCAAAACTAAAGTCGATAACAGGAAAGGATTTGGAAATGGCAGATACGGTTCAAAATAATACAGTGGTTTCGATGGAATATACATTGCATGTGGATAATGAAGAGATCGATTCGTCCAAAGGACAAGATCCATTGCAGTTTCTGGTTGGTCACGGCAACATTATCTCCGGGTTGGAACGCGAAATGATCGGTATGAGGGTGGGAGAAAGCAAGGATGTGACAATTGCACCCGCGGATGCTTACGGCGAATTTGACGAGGAAGCCTTTATGAACGTGCCGCGCGGCGCTTTTCCCCAGGAAATCCCCGTGGAAGAAGGCGCGGAATTGACGGTGCGGGATGACTCTGGCCAGTCTCGCTATGCACGCATCGATGCGGTCGAGGGTGACACCGTGACGCTGAACTTCAACCATCCGCTCGCGGGGGATGAGCTGCACTTCAATGTGACGGTGGTCGGCTTGCGCGAGCCAACCGCTGAAGAGCTGGAGCATGGGCACGTCCACCAGGGCGATGGACATCATCACTAATATCGCAGGTGGTTGTAGCGAATGGAACGGTCCCACCAGATGGTGGGACTGTCTATTTTTATCTCCCTTTTACAAATGAGCAAGTTTCGTTTCACACGCCGGGAAAAGATTATTTTGATGATTGTCGGTATTCTTTTGGCGCTCCGGCTCATCCTCACACTGATCATCTTTGGTTGTTATCCGTGTAGGAATTTCCGTAGTCTAAGCTGCTTGCTGCCACTCTTAACTGTGGCGAGATCGTGAGACAAAAAGTCCCGCCAAAAGGCGGGACTTTTTGTTAATCGGTGGGTGCCGCGAGGGGAACGGCTTGCTCTTTCGCGGGAGCAAATTCCGGCTTGGTGCCGAGGCGGAGATGAAGCGCGTAATAGGCAAGCACAGACAAACCGCATAAGGCTCCGCCGATGTACCAGAGCAGGTTGGGGTTGTAGTTATCTAGAATGTAACCGGCCGCACCCGGACCGACCGTCGAGGGGATCGCCCAGGAGAGTCCGAAGATAGCCATGTAGCGTCCGCGCATGGTTTCGGGGGCGAAGTTGGTGGCGATCGCCTGGCTCATGGGAACCACGATCATCTCGCCGACGGTGATGATCACAATGTTAAGCGCGAAGAGGAAGTACGCCGTCACAAAGCCGAACAAGGCAAAGCCGATCATGTAGAAGACCGTGCCCAGTGCCATCATCAGGAAAGGCGGGCGGTGCTTGATGATGCGTGAGACCCAGAACTGGAAAATCACCACAGTGATGGCACTGGTCGTCATCAGGAAGCCATACCCGCTCGGGTTGATGCCGTGGTTGTCGCGCAAGTAAACGGAGAGCGAGCCGTACATCTGCTGGTAAACAATGAGCATTAACATGCCGGCGAACATGAATCCCATAAAGGCAAAGTCCTTGAGGACAACGCGGTATCCGATCAAAGTCTGCCAAAACGACTCGTGCTGCTCGTGGGCATGCGGCTCAGGTTTCGTTTCAGGGATGACGCGGAAAATGATTGCCGCGACGATGCAGCTGATGACCGCATCGATCACAAACAGATAGAAGAAGTTGATGTTCGCGACCACGCCGCCAATCGTCGGACCGATGATCCAGGAGAGATTGCCCACCACACGCAGGATGCCAAAGCCCTCCTGCCTTTGTTTTTCGGGGAGGATATCGGCAATCATCGCGTCGTGTGCCGGGTGGGCAACACTGGATAACAGGCCAACAATGATCATCATGGGGAACAGGATGCTGAATTCGTTCACCAGCCCAAAACCGAGAGTGCTGACCGCGCTGAACACCAACCCGAACAGGATGAGCTGCTTGCGCCCAAATTTGTCGGTGAGGGCGCCGCCGACAGTGCTGCCGATCAGCCCAAACAGCGACGACATGCCGAGCAGAACCCCGGCTTCCGTCATGCCAACGTTGAATTTCTGTGTAATATATAGCGCAAAGAAGGGAAAGAGAAGCGTGCCTCCGATGCGGTCAATGAAACTGACGACGACAACGACCCAGAACAGACGCGGGAACTCGTGATAGATTTTATTCAAGCGAGCGAACATTCGTGTCCTTTCGTGTGGGAAAAAATATTATAGCACGATTGTTCTAATTTTGCCTTAAGGCTTTCCTGCTCTTACAAGCCTTTCTCAAAGTAAGAAAAGAGTCCACGAATTCGCGCTCATTAGCACAGATTAGCGGATGAAACTAACGGCTTTACGGACTTTGAGAAAGCCCTACCTGCTCCAGCGCGGCTGGCGTCTGCTGATTTCCATCGCTCTAGAACAGCAGGATCAACATGAGTGTGACGAGCATAATGAACATAAGGATCCATCGCGCCAACCCATATTCGCTATACCCAAGCTGCTTGTGATAACGGTAGGTTTCCGCCTCCCGATCGCGCTCCTGGATCTTCATCTTGGCCTCTTCCGTGGAGAGGTGATCGTTAAACATAGTATCTCTCCTTTCAGATCATGGATCAGCCGAGCAGCCAGACCATCCAGATCGCAATCGGAATAGAGACTGCCAGAGTTACAAGCAATCTCCGTTTTCTCCTTTTGTACCTTGGCAGGGCGCTCATATTAGCTTTTCCTTTTTCGTTTCTCGGTTTTTATTTAGAAATAAAGCAAAACTATATAACTCGGAGGAAGAGCTTTACGCTCTCAGCGCTGTTCTGACGAAAAGGGATTTAGTGTTGTCCCAGTGTTCCCAGGGTGCGGACATGCCGCTCCATTCTGTTAAAGGCCCATGAGCCAAACCCCAGCATCACAAACATGAAGACGATCAGCAGCGCCACTTCCAGGCCAATGGCCATGAGGGTATTTGTTTTCAGCAGCAGGCCGCGAGCGGCGTCGATGCCGTAGGTCAGGGGCAGGATCAGGGCAATAGGGAGCAGCCATTTCGGCAGCACAGTGACGGGGAAATCGGTCCCGGAGAAGATCTGTACCAGGAACGCGCTCATATCCACCATCGTGTTGGCCTCACGCATCCTCAGCACCAGCGCTGCAAAGGCAAAGCCAAAGCCGTAAAGACCGATCAGCATGGGGATGAGCACGCCAACCGCCGCCCAGACGTCGCCTGTGGGGTTGAAGCCAAAGATTAATCCGCATACGACCAGCATGCCCAGCGACGTGATCGCCGTGACGAACAAATTGGTCATGGAACGCCCGATCAAAATCAGCAGGCGCGGGACGGGAGTCAACCAGTTGGATTCCATCACTCCCGCATCCATATCGTTTTTGAGGGCATAACCCATGCCCCAGAAGACCGCATTGATGAAGTTGCCGAGAACAGAGCCGAGAATGATGAAGGACATGAAATCTGTCGTGCCGCTGTATTGAGCAAAGCCATAGGCTTGTCCATCGACGCTGAAGGCCTTGCCCATGAAGTAGACCGGCGCCAGCCAGATCACCGGCTGGAAGACGGTCGAGACGGCGTTGAGCGGGTAGCGCCAGTATTGCTTCCAGTCTTTGCGCGCAATGGCGAACAACGCACGCAAATGTGAACCAACAGTCGGTTGAGAGAGAAGAGAGTTTGCTTCCATATTAGTATTGTCCAATCGCACCCGTTCGTCGGGCGCGGCGCTCCATCCAGTTGAAGACGATGTATCCAAACGACAGCCAGAGGATGCCAAACAAGGCTAACATTTTGAGGTCACCGGTAATGGCAGACAGGCCATCGGTCGACAGCGCGGCTGAGCGGACGGCATGGATGATATAGGTCTGTGGCAACCAGGTGGCGACAGGCTGCATCCACTCAGGCAGGATGCTGACCGGGAAAGTAATTCCGCAGAAGATCATCACAATACCGCGCACGAGGAAGACAAAGGCATTTGCCTCTTTGGCGGTAATGACCAGGCTGGCAAAGGCAAACCCCAGTCCATAGACAGAGGGAACGGCCACAAGAATGGTGAGCAACGTGAGCCACAGGCTACCCTGAAACTGCACACCCAGAATTAATGCGAATTCGATTGCAGAGACTGTCATAAACATTAACATGGAGAGCAACTGCGGGGCGCTACTGCCAAGGAGATAAGCAAAGCGCCAGGTAGGCGAAAGCCAGTTCGATTCGAGCGTGCCGCGCAGTTGTTCATTGCGGAGGGAGAACCCGACATTCCATAACACCACGTTCTGCCACATCCAAATCGTCGTGCCGACGGCGATGTAGCCGATGTAATCCTGCAAGCCGGTGGCAGCTTGGAACTGTGCCATCCCACTGCCATCCCTGCCGGAGAGGGCTTGCGCCGTCAGCACATAAGAGAGCGGGAAGATAATCGGCCAGATGAACAGAGAAATTACCCAGCTTGGATAACGGAGAAAGATCATCCATTCGCGCTTTATGACAGCCCAGAGGGCGCGCAAGGCTGCTAGAAAATTGGGCCTGGCTAAGGAACCCGTCAGAGTGATGGTTTCGGTCGTCATGGTTGTGACCTCAATCTCTTAATGCCTTGCCCGTCAAATGGATGAATACATCCTCCAGCGATGGCTTTACGATGTTCATATTGACCAGGCGTGTGCCGTTGCCGCTGATGTGCTCCACGATGCGGGGCAGGGCAGTGCGGCTGTTCTGGGCATGCAGGTTTACTTCCCACAGGTCCGCTTCGCCCTGTTGGTGGGTGGTGAGGTGTTCAATTCCAGAGATGCCTTTGAGCTTGTCGGCCAGATCGTCATGCCAGCCTGTCAGCTCCAGACGGATGATCTCCTGCTGGTCGATGCGGCGCTTGAGTCCTTCGGGTGTATCGAGTGCAATGACTTTGCCTGTATCGATGATCCCGATCCGGTCGGAAAGCTGGTCGGCTTCCTCCATGTAGTGAGTGGTCAGCAGGATGGTGTGACCTTCCTGTTTCAACTCGGCGATCAGCTCCCGTACGCGGCGAGCGGCCTGGGGATCCAGCCCGAGTGTCGGTTCATCCAAAAGGAGGATGGGCGGCCGGGCCAGCAATGCCTTGGCAATTGCGATGCGCTGTCGCATGCCAGTCGAATACTTTTCGACGAGCTCGTTCGACCGCTCCCGGATCTCCATGCGGTCGATCAGCTCATCGACGCGTTTTTTGGTGACTGCGGGCGGGATGTGATAAAGCGCCGCGAAATACTCGAGGTTTTCGCGGCCGGTGAGCTTCCAGTAAATGCTGCGTTCGCCGGCCAGCACTGTGCCCAAGCTGCGCCGCACATCGTTAGCCTGCTTGACAATGTCGAAGCCGTTGACCTGCGCCGTGCCGCTGGTGGGCTCGAGCAGGGTGCAGAGCATGCGGATCGTGGTCGATTTGCCCGCGCCGTTCGGGCCGAGCAAGCCGAAGATCTCGCCGCGCTGAATCTGCAGATCCACGCCATTGACGGCAGTGAACATAGACTTGGGCTCTTTCTTTCCAAACAGCCTGCGCTTCGGCTGTAGAGTGGGGGATCCGTCACCGTTTTTATCGCCGCTGCCTGCCCGGGCAGGAAATTTTTTGACTAATCCTCTGGCTTCGATTGCAAGATTCGTCATCGGAAGCTCCTTTTAAAGTCTATTTTAAGAAAAAGCACTTTTCTTTGAATATTTTTACATTTTATTGAATTGCTATTTCAATATTACAATAATATTTTACAAATGTCAATAGTAGACTTAGAAATCCTCAAGAACAAATCAAGAATCAAATAAAAACCGCCTCAGCCACAGCCTGAAGCGGTTTTGCAAGCATCAATAAGGTATTAATTAGACAGTCACAGCCTCTTTTTCCGAGACGGCGGGAGCAGGTGCAAAGCGCTGCTGCGTACCCACCCTGAGATGCAACATGAAATATCCCAACGCTGAGATCAGGCACAGGGATCCGCCGATGTACCAGAGCAGATGCGGGTTGAGGTTATCTAGCACATAGCCCGCCGCAGCAGGTCCAATGGCGTTTGGGACCGAATTGATTAGCCCGGCAACTGCCATGTAGCGCCCGCGCATTTCTTTTGGAGCGAATCCGGCCGCTACTACCTGGCTGGTCGGAAAGTACATCATCTCGCCAACACAGACGATGATCGCAGCAATCACAAACATCATGAAGCCCGAGACAATCCCATACATGTACATGCCGGCCGCAAAAATGCCCGCTCCTACCATCATCACCAGGAAGGGTGGACGTGTTCGGATCATGCGGCTGATCCAAAATTGGAACAGGACTACTTGCAGCCCGGTGATGGACAGAATCACACCATAGCCTTTACTGTCGATGCCGTGTACATCCCGCAAATAAACAGCTAGCGAGCCATATTGTTGGATGTATACGATCAGCGTCAACATGCCCGAAACAACAAAACCCATAAAGGCCAGATCGTGTGCGACAATGCGATAACCTTTTGCGGTTTCCCACAGGGTCTGCTCCTTGTGCTCCACGCCTTCCCTGGGCTTCGGCTTGGTCTCTTGCAGCAGGCGGAACAAGATGGCTGCGGCAATGCAGCTCACCACCGCGTCGATCACGAACAAGGCAAAAAAGGAACGCGCCGCAATAAACCCGCCCATGGCCGTGCCCACGATCCAGGCGTAATTGTATGCCACACGCAGGATGCCATAGCCTTCTTGTCGTTTTGCTTCGGGGAGAATATCTGCCAGCATGGCCTCATGGGCCGGATGAGCGACACTGGCCAATAAACCCACGATCACGAGCAGTGGATACATCATTTCGATGCTGGTGGCCAAACCCAGCCAGAGACTGCTCAGAGCGCTGAAGACCAGGCCGAAGAGGATCAATTTGCGACGCCCGAATCTGTCTGTCAATGCGCCCCCGATCGCATGGCCGATGATCGCAAAGAACGAGTTGATACCCAGCAGGATACCGGCCTGCGTCATGCCGACGCCGAATTTTTGGGTCACGTAGAGTGAAAAGAACGGGAAGAGGATCGTGCCGCCTACCGCGTCGATAAAGCGAGCCAGCACCACCACCCAGAACATGCGAGGGAATTCATTGTAGACTTTCTTGATGTTTGCAGTCACATTCTTCATCAGACATACCTCGGTCTTTAGTGGAATCTAACTCTCTAATACACCCCCAGAGATCGGTGGCGCGGGTCTCTTTCCTTTCAACACCCAATCTTATCAGATGGTTGCACGGTTCAGGGCGCGTCGTAGTCCGGCCATGGGATTTCGGCGGGGCCGGCATAACCGTGTTTTTCCTGCACCCAGACGCGCCCGTGGGAGGCCTCGCTGCATCCCGGCTCATCGACAAACTGGATGAACGGAAAACGTGTCGCCAGCGGATCAAAGATTAGCCGGCCATCCTGGCAGCGCCACACCTCGATGATATAGGTCTGCATCGAATCGTCCTCGTAATCGCCCAGATTGACCGGCACCTCCTTCCAGGAGACAGTGATCTCGTTAGTTTGATTATCTCGTTCTGCAGTGAACACCGCGGAAGGCGGATAGTATGGTGTGATGGGCAGCTTCGCAATGCTAGGATAAACTACCGGCAGGCTGAGGATATCCCCCTCTATATTCAAGAAATTTGCATGCACCCAGCACGGAACTTGATTCTCCACAAGCACCCATTCCCAGTTTTCCGCATCCACGCGTCCGATCAGCTCGATGTTGGCTCCTGCTCGAAAGGCAAAGAGGTACAGGTATTCGGGGCCCGGTCCATAGCGACAACTTAGCAGATCTGCCGTCACCGAAGCTTTCAGGCTTTCGACCGTGGAAAGGGATGTATTTGTGGGCTGCGCGGATGGAGTTTCAGTCGAGACAGGGGTCGTCGTGGCGGAGTCAGTTCCGGTAGACGTGGGAACCGAAACAGTATTTGTAAAGGCAGGCTCTATATCTGCAGGCGATGATGTAGCTACAGGGAGTGGCGTTGATGTCGTATTGCAGGCAACAACTGTAAATATCAACAGAGTGAAAAGAAGAAGTCTTCGTCTCATAGGCTCGCTGGGAAGTAATATACCCCAATTCAAAGCGTTGTACACAAATAATATCCCCATCTTAAGATGGGGATTATCCTTTAACAATGCCTCAGAAATCTCTTGCCTTCCTACCTGGCTGCTCCGCGCTGTTCATTTTCCTCCTCGATCGCAAGGGCTTTGAGAAGTGTAATGGCAGTGATTTTCCGCTGCGGGCTCTGGATACTGTTGAAGATATACATAAGCTCAGCAGTGCTGTCGTCGAGCTCCGGGCTTGGGGGAAGCAGACCTGCTGCTCGATAGGCTGTTTCAACCGGGATCTTGAATGCTCGTGCAATGGCGATGAGTGTGGTGGGCTGCGGCCGGCATTTTCCATTTAGAAGCTTGTTGATTACTGCGCGATTTAAGTCAGCCGCCCGGGCGCAGTCCGATTGAGACCAGCCGCGCTTGTTCATTTCTGATTGGAGCCATTCTGCGAAATAGGCGTTTTGACCCACAGAAAACATTTTGTCACATTCCCTGTTTCTATGGGGAGCGGATTTGTTGCACCGAATCGACAAACGATCATGAACTCAACACATCTAAATGAAAATTCCACTCCCACTCTTATGTGTGTTCACCCAGCCATTTCTATTTCATTATAACCAAATCACTATGAAAGTATAGATGACATTATTCCTGTTGCAATGCTTTTGCACTTAAAGTAGTTCTGGCCAACCTGAGGGGGGCAGGCTGGCCAGAACTATCTTTAGTCTATCATAGATGCCGACTTCTTACAACTTCCCCGTTCTTAAAAAAAGTCCTACGAGCGGTTTTTCATGAGCTTTACAGCGGTTTGTTTCATGTGCGCAAGAACTCCGATAAAACCATTAATGCGCTGTTGTGAAATGGCTTCCTGTAGCTTCATCGGCAGAAAGAAATCCCCTGGAACAGACAAGATCTCCTCCGGCATGGAGCCGTTCAGCCCATTGGCGAGGATGGATGCAAGTCCGCGCACGGTGGGAGATTGCGGCGGAATATCGAAGTGAAACACAATGCCGCCACCGGGTTGTTTTTCGCCGCTCAAAAACACGGGCGTCATACACTCGGGCACCGGGTCCATCTTGTCCCGTTCGGCTTTGAGGCGGTCGGGCAACGGCGGCAGGGACTCGGAATACGCGACCAGGGTTTCGATCTTGTCTTCGCGCGACATGCTGGCGAAGTCATCTACGATTTCTTGAAGTTTGGGAGGTAGATTTGACATATTAATTAGCCACAGAGTCACAGAGACATGGAGATTAAAGAGCTCTGTGTCTCCGCGTCTCTGTGGCAAAACCTTATTTCTCTATTGGAGCATCCACCAGGTTGCCCCATTCGGTCCAGGAACCATCGTAGTTCTTGACATTTGGGTACCCGAGTAGGTATTTGAGCACGAACCACGTCAACGAAGAGCGCTCACCGATCCGGCAGTAGGCAATCACTTCTTCATCGGGTGTAACTCCCTTCCCTTCGTAAAGGGCACGCAGCTCCTCGGGAGTCTTGAACGTGCTGTCAGCCTCGTTGACGGCTTGTGACCAGGGAATGCTTACGGCGCCAGGGATGTGTCCGCCGCGCTGCGCACCTTCCTGAGGATAATTGGGCATCGAGATGAGCTCCCCCGAGTATTCCTTGGGTGAGCGGACATCCACGAGGGGTTTCTTTTCATTGCTCTGCTTGAAGACATCATCACGGAAGGCGCGAATGGAGCGATCCGGGTCTTTCGCCCGGTAGGTGGTCTTTTCGAAGGTAGGAACGTCTTTCACAAGGGGCCGGTTCTCTTTCTCCCATTTGGCGCGCCCGCCGTTCATGATGCGTACATTCTGGTGTCCATAATACTGGAACAGCCACAGTGCATAACAGGCGAACCAGTTCGATTTATCGCCGTAGAACACAACGGTCGTATCGTTGGTGATGCCCAGATTGGAAGCAACTTCCTCGAATTGTTCCTTTGTGAGGAAATCGCGGCGCAACGGATGCTGCAGGGTAGAGAACCAGTCCACCTGCACCGCGTTGGGAACGTGACCGACAGCATACAGCAAGGGATCTTCATCCGATTCGATGATGCGCACATTGGGATCGTCGAGGTGTTCGGCGACCCAGTCTGTTTCGACAAGATATTCGGGATGAACGTAAGCCATGTTAATCTTCCTTTTCACTGATAAAGTTTTGATGTTGTTTATTCAAATAAAAGCAGCCAACGGACCAATACCAGGACAGCGATCCATCCTGCGCAAATCATGCGATGCGCGGAGCGCGTTCCACTGCCTAGAGTCGTTGACTGCTGACGGGTAAGAGAGTTCTCTCAGGCGGTGGTTACGAACCCCGCCATAGACAGGAGCAATAATCTAAGAAGAACATAGGATAGTGAGCGTTATTTTACAATTCTTACTTGATCTGTCAAGTTAAAAATCCAGTTGCTGTCGTAACATTGTGATTCAAGGCAGCACACCCCATAGCCGCAGAATCCCATCCGCCGAGCCGATGGCGAGCAGGGTGCCATCAGGTGAAAGAGCAATGCTATTCGCAACTCCGGTGGACTTGATCGATTGCAGGAAGGAGCCACCAGACACGCGCCATATGCGGACGGTGTTGTCTGATGAACCGGAGAGAAGCATCTCACCATTCGATGAAAAAGCCAGACTATGAACAGTTCCTGTATGGCCTCCCAGGATGTGTTGCACACTTCCATCTGATAAATTCCACAGATGGATATTTCCATCGGCAGCTCCGGAGGCGAGCAGGCGTGGTTGAGGTGAGAATGCCAGGCTCAACACCTTGTCGGTGTGGCCCTCAAATGTGTCCATAAGAGTTCCATCAGATACGCGCCATAGACGAATCGTGCGGTCCGCAGAGGCGGAGGCCAGCTGGCTGCCATCCGGGGAGAACGCCACACTGAGGATATCATCTGTGTGGCCTCTCAAAACGGCAAGACGGCCGCCATTCGGAATCTGTGTGATCCGGACGGTGTCATCGGCAGAACCGGTTGCCAGCATGGTTCCATCAGGGGAAAACGCCAATGCAAAGACACATTCCGTGTGACCCGCTACGGATAAAAGCTCCTTACCGTCCGTGGTCCTCCACAGAATCGTTTTTGTGTCATCAGACCCGGATGCAATGAGCGACCCGTCTGGGGAGAAAGCCACGCTGTGCACCGGCCCGGTATGGCTCAGGAGAGTTTGTGAGGGCTTGCCATCGCTTACGTTCCAGAGCCGTATGGAGTGATCGAACAGTCCTGCGGCAAGCGTGGTGCCATCCGGCGAAAAAGCCAGGCTTTCGAGTGCGCTGGAGAAGCCCTCAAACGTGTGACTGGTGGTGTACTCGGGAATCTGCCACACGCGTACGGTTCCATCATAGGATCCTGAAAGGAGGCGTTTTCCATCCGGCGAGAAGCTGATATCGTGGACGGCACTGATGTGCCCTTCCAGAGCGGTCACCAGGCTTCCATCCTTTACACGCCGGAGCCAGATGCGGTTGTCTGTAGAAGCAATGGCCAGCAGGGGCAACGTCTCATCCGCTGAAAAGGCTAAATGGAGAACATTCTGTCCAACCCCGTACATGCTGCGCACCATTACACCATCGTTGGCGCGCCAGAACTGAGCTGTCCCATCCAGAGAGCCGGTGGCCAGGGTAGTTCCGTCTGGGGAGAGAGCGAGAGCATCCAGCGATTTTGTCTTGACTGTGATCGTTCGGTTCAGCACGCCGGTGGCGATCTGCCAGAATCGAACAGTGCGATCGTCAGATCCTGAAATGAGCGTTTCTCCATCTGGAGCAAAGATCAACGTGTGAATGCGGGCAGAATGCCCGGTCAGGGTGTGTGACGCCTGGGTGACTGTATCGAACACATAGACACCGCCGCTTGTATCACCCGCAGCCAGCAAGTTGCCAGTCGTCGAAAAGGCCAGGCTTGAGATCGAACCAAGCGGACTATTGAACGTTTTTTGTCTGGAACCATCGGATATCTGCAAGACCTGAATGGCTCCATCCAGGGATCCCACCGCAAGCAGTGCTTCATCGGGAGAAAAGGTAATGCTGCTCAGCCAACTCTTGGATTCAAGGAGTTGCGTCTCTTCAAAGGACTCGGAGTCATAGATATAGACTCCCCCGGGCGTGGCCACCGCAGCCATTCCACCCGTCGGGCTCATCACCACTTGGACCACGTTTCCTTTGCCCCAGCGTGCAACCGGCGATAGACGATTCAGGTTGTCGATTGCGATTGGCGTCTCAGGCAGGAACACAGGCGTCCCTGCCAGCACCGATGGAGGTGGAGTGGTTGTGGCGGTTGGTAATACTCGTGTAGGGAATGGGGTGATCGTAGGTGCTGGTGTGGCTGGAGCTGCGCAGGCCGTCAACAAAAGCAGGGACAAAAGGAAGGGGCATAGTCGGCTTTTCATATTTCATTCCTTTTTAGAATGTTATGTTGTTGAGCTTGCTCACGCGGCACTTCTATTGTTTCCCGCCTGAACAAGTTACCGTGATTCTTATTTCAGTATAGCACGCGCGATAGGAGACTCACCATTTCACCTACCATACAAAATGTTACAGCCACGCAGCAATATCGCCACAGGGGCGTCACGAACTTCCGAAGAGTCGCGCAAACCCCGGGTAGGGAACAAGCGGGATGATCTCAAAGCGAATGAGCCCTGCCTGCATGAGTGGCAGCGATGCCAAAATTTCTTGTGCCTCATTTACATCCTTACATTCAAGGATCAGCACGGCTTCCGAGCGATCGGCGCGGAAATAGAGCTCGCGGATCACGCCGCTCTGATACAGCTCCCAGACGTGCCGGGCTTCTGCTTTTAGATGAGGCTGATATTGTTCTGGCTGGATGCCATCCGCTTCTACTTCCATGGCAAGGATTTTCATGATGCCCTCCAGCAGTGCATTATAACGGGCAGGGAACAAGGACCTCGCTCTACTGCGGGGTCCTTGTTCTGGTTGCATGCAGCATCGTCACCGCCAGCCCATAGCTGCTACTTGTGCCGCGTGCCCGTAAAGCTGAGTTTGCACAACCTTCCTATCTTCTGACCTCAAGATAACAATCCCATAGTCCAGAGCGAGTGTATGAAACTGCTCCTCAAGCTGTAGCGATTCCTCAAAAACAGCCATCACTGTTGCCGAGTCATCATCTGCAGCAATGCGATTGATGGACAGGGTCTTGCAGTCTGTGCACTCGTGCACCAGCATCAGCTCGCCGCGCGGCTCGCGCTGATATTTGTTCCTGCCCTTTTTCATGGTTAGCCCAATGGGTCGCATGGGCGCCTTGCACGCAGACAGGCGATCGCCCGCAGCAAATAGATCCAGGTGAGAGGACCACAGGCAGTAGGGACAGTGGTTGCGATTGTTGACTCCAGAGAGCAGATGTGCGCTGGATACAAGCGCTTGACAGTGGGCGCAGCGGAAGTCTCCGAAGGTGGAGGAACTGTGTCTCATAGCTCCTCCCGCAGGCGCATATAGCTTTGATAACGATAGGGACTGATCGTCCCACTCATGACTGCCTTCCGGACGGCGCAGCCGGGCTCACGGTCGTGCTTGCAGCTCAGTCCAAATTTGCACTTGCCCACGTGATCGGCCATCTCCGGGAACAGATAGGCCAGTTCATCACCGGCAACGTCCCATAGACCAAATTCGCGGATGCCCGGTGTATCCACCAACGCGCCGCCGAAGTCGAGCGCAAACATTTCGAGGTGGGTCGTGGTATGGCGTCCTTTGCCGATTTCGCCGTTGCTCACCGCCTTGACGCGTTGTCCGAGCCCCGGCTGGATGGCGTTCAGCAGGGAGGTTTTCCCCACGCCAGATTTTCCAACCAGCACAGACAGCTTGCCCTGCAGGGCAGCCTTCAGTTCCTCCATGCCTTCACCGGTGGCCGCGCTGACCAAGAGCACGGGGTACCCGATGCGGCGGTAGACTTCGATCTCTTCCTCTAAGCCCGGATTCTTCCAGGCCAGGTCGATCTTGTTGATCACGATCAGAGACGGCAATTCGGCTGCCTCTGCAGAAACCAGATAGCGGTCGAGCAGGCCCCATTTCGGGGTGGGATTGGCAACAGAGAAGACAGGCACGACCAGGTCAGCGTTCGAGACGATCACCTGCTCGAAGACGCGCTGACCGGGCACAGGCGCCGGGCGCGAGAGCTTTGACTCCCTCGGCAGGATCTCCACGATCATGCCGCGATCCTGGCCTGCCTCTGTATACCGGACGCGGTCGCCGATCGCCACGGGGTCCACGTGGTCGATCTCGCGTACTTCCTGCACTTTCTGACGCAGGGAAGTCGGATCGGCCGTAGGAAAGATCAATTGTTTATGGATCATAGACGAGAGCACGCAATCGATGTCTCGTCCGTCGCGCGAAGCGTGGACGGTGTAATGTCCAAGTGTTTTTCGAAAGACGACACCGATGTCGTCCGTATAATTCATACTCATTGTCAGGGTTTCCTGTAGTTGTGCTTGATGCACGGTTTCTAAACATAAGGCTCTTCGATAAACGCCCACTCTGGACGAGGCGGGCAGGAGTAGTTCCATGAGTGTGAGTGACTTCAAGGACTTGTGCTGACATAAAATTAATTCCTTTCTTTTATGATCCGTTGGTTGAGTGTGGCGCTGCAAGCGACACGTATCGAAACCAACAAGTTTGAGGACGTACTCTTCTAACGTAAAGTCTCTTGATAACGGGTGGTTTCGATATGCCCCTCTACATGCATTCGGGGCTACTCAACCACCGGCGTAACGTACAAATAAAAAACCAGCCACAGGACAAATCCGTGGCTGGTGGGTGGCTATCGAACAAACAGACGTCTTTACGGAGACGATGTAAGCGACACTTGCACCCGATTTGCTAAGCAAATCGTGCGTTTTCTGGCACCGTCCGTCAGGACAGGTGCGGTGCAGTGCAGGTGATAGAAGCGGCTGTTATTTATTAAAAAAAAACGCCACGGATATGGGAACGTCCGTGGCAGTGGAAAAGTTGAATCAAAAAGACTGGCTTAACTGCTGTGCAGAGACGCGCCCATAGATGTATCGCAAACAATGACCGATGCTGAATTGAACATAAAGCGCGTCTCCTTTCTTTCGAAGTGAATTACAAGCGAAGCAGTCCTATGGACAGGCGGAGTGTACCAGCGAGAGAAAGGGATGTCAAGGAAAATCTCTAAACTACTGCTCAGGCCGCCGTCCTCGGCGCCGGGAGCATATGTCTACATCGAAGTGATATTCCTGGACTTGTTCGCAAATCCAAACAATGATGCCATGCCCTGCACGATCAGGCTGCCTCCGTAGGCGAACATATAATACTCTCTGTCCCCGCTGACCATAGCCAAATGGAAGGTCCATACGATCGTTGCTGCGCCGAGAGCCACCAGGAAGAGACTACACAGCGACATTAGCGCCGCGCTGGTCATGCGAATGCTGCTCAGCCACGTGATCGCTGCGATCAACATGACCGCTGTTGCAGCAGTAATTTTCGTCATGGACCACCAGGTGGCTGCCTGCGCGAGATCGGTGCGTGAAAGGCTAAAAGTAAGTATAAGCCCCGCCATCAATGCGTTGATCAATGCCAGAAAGATCGAGATGGTTTTCATCAGCATGCTCCTTCGGGATTTATCTTCAGCATAGGTAGGCGGGGCTCTCAGAGTCTACAAAAAGACTCTCAATTGCTGCAAAATTCTGTCGCCGTAGAGGCGGGCGTCAGGATTCGAGAGTCAGCAGACGGTCGAAGAAGGAGCGGTAGCGCTTGAGCGCTACGCGCAGATCTTCGGTGGAGATGTCCTCTCCGCTGTTCCACTGCTGTTCCAAAGCCACACGCCGATCTGAGAATCCCATGGTGACACTCTTGAGCACGCTGGCAACCAGCTCATCGGCCTGCTTAACCGACTCACGCGGATCGTCAACGAACTTGCTCTGGATGTTCAGCCACTGGGTGCGGAATTGTTTCGCTTCGTTATCCTCGAACAAGGGCATGAGTTCTCCCTGCTCTGTGACCGCCGCGGCTCGAGGCTCAGCAGTCTGCGGTTCGGCACGCGTCCCGGTTCGTTCCTCATATTCCATTCGTTCCTTTTCCATTCGTTCTTCGGCCCTGACTCTGCGCTCGTTTTCCACAGACTCGTCGTTCGTATCAATAATCTCACCTTCAATAGGTTCTCGTCTATTTTCGTTCATTAGATTCTCTCCTTTTGATTTACAGTTTCCATACCTGTTTGCGATTGAACGAGACGCTCGAACAACTCGCGCCCGGCGACCATAGCTTGCCGCATTTCCTCCGTGCTTATTTTTTCGCGCTCGCCTTTGGTGGCGATGTCATGCAGCTCACGATAATTGGTCACAACGTCCGGGTAATCCACCGAGATGTCGGCCGTACGCTGCTCGAAATCCTCCACGGGATAACCTCTGGCGCTCATGACCTCCCGGATCAACCGGTTTGCTTTTTGGACAGCCCCAAGCGGCTGATCAACGAACTCCGTCTGGGTGGCCTGCCACTCCATCGCAAAGCGATTGACCTCTTCGGCGCTCAGCGCCCGGATGTTCAGGTTCTGAACATGGTCAAGACGCGCCTCCAGCTCCTCCTCTGCGCGGCGCTTATCTCCAATCCGGTCCACGGTACGGTCATACTCGGGGCCGAAGCGATCCTTGAGACGTCTCGTCCGCTGGAAGCGCTTCATTGCCATGGCGAGCAGACCAATTACCACCAGTGCAATAACGGCCACGATAATAATCGTGGTGATATTTGTCGTATCCATGGTTCTCCTTCCTGCTATCTAACACGTAATGCCAAGATTTCTATTCCCTTCAATGAGTTTTGCATTGGCTATTGTGATTAGCGTATAGTTGTCCGTCCAATCATAAGAAGGTTGTCCTGATACCGATAGCAGGAAAAACCCCACCTTTTAGTGGGGTTTTTTCCTTTCCTGCGGCGAACGCAGTTATGAGGGGGCTCGCATGCAGCACGACCTCCATGAATTATTCGAGGCTGATCAGATACTGGTATAGTGCCGAGAGCTCCACATCATCCAGCCTGCCTGTGGACTTCCAAGGCATCAATGGGCTGAGCTCACGTCCACTGGGATTCACGCCCGTTCGCAAGGTCGTGATGAATTCCTCCTCGGTCCAGGCCTTGACCAGGCGCAGGCTGGGTCCCTTCACCCCGATTGGGCTGTCCCCGCCGTGGAGATCTTCGCCATGACAAGTTTTGCAATCCAGAAAACTGACCATGAATTCCCCGTATTCGGCAGTGGCTGCTTTTTGAGGAGCGACGATCGGTTCCGTGATCAAGGGTTTATCCGGGACCATGTTCGAACCCGCGATCAAAATGGCGAGGAAATTCGGTTGGTCGTGCGGAAACGGATTTTCCTTCTCGACGGGTTGCTGGCTGCGCAGGAAGGCGATGACGGCATGCAGGTCTTCATCACTTATATTACGGACATTTGTGCCTGCCATGCCAACCAGCCTGCGTCCATCCTTATCCACATTATCGCGCAAGGCCCGAAAGATTTCACCATCTGTCCACTCGCTGAGCCGGCCGGCTGGTGTCAGGTTGGCTGAGTAATAAGATCCTAGCTTCATCGGCAGGTCTTCGCCCACATCTACGCCGCCTGTTAGAGGAAACTCGTTTGTGACGGAATGGCACTCCACGCAGAAAGCCGCCGCGAGGTGCTGCCCACGCGCGATCTGTTCGGGTATGCCTTCGACCTGGATTTCTTTGACAGGATTGTATGGCGGGTTGTAATACCGATATAGGCCTATTACCCCCAGAACACTGACAAATAGTGCGACCAGCGTGAGCAAACTTCCAAGGGCAGCACCGATCCATTTGACGAAGGGATTGCCTGCTCTCCACGCACGGTGGGTCAGCCAACCGAACAGGATAACCAGCCCAATGACAAACAACAGGATCACGAAATTCATGCCCATAAGCTCTCTCCTCTTATAAATATAAGAATTTACCGCTCTTGTAACGAGAATTACGGACGAGCTTTGCCTGCTAAACATTCCAGCCCAGGCAAAAGCCGCTGCGAATCATACTCAAATTCTTATCATGGGAGAAAAGATTTAAGAATTCGACTTTCTCATTAGAGACAAATTACATGTGCGGAAATAAACAACTACCCTCCCGCGCGGGGGAGGGTACAGAGGACTGGAAAGGAAGAACGATGAAAACTTATCTTACAAAAGGAACACTGAGCGGGTAGTGGACTGGTTTCTCTGATAAGGCGCGGACAGTATTCATCACAGCCTGATAGCAAGTGAAGATCGCCAGGAATAGAATCGGCAGGGGTGGTAATAAGGTGAAAATGTCGCCCAATACCCCTGTGTTCTCATCGAGCCCTCGAGCCATGAGCAGCATGGATGGAATCACGATTAGCACCAGGACGAACGCCAGCAGGACAAACGCGATCGTGATCTGGAAATTCATTACCTGCCGTCCCTGCTGGTCAATTTTGTAGCTTTGATCTTTTTTCCACGATCATAGGAGCAGAGGGATAAAGACCAGGCACACCGCACTTCTCAGGTGGAGCAGGGTCAGCCAAAGATGTTCGTTACTCGTGTGCTCCCTGCCGAGATCAAATTCGAGGATGTTGCTCAGGCTGTTGCGTGTGAACGAGCGCGGCTCCACTTCGCCTGCTTCGATGCGCTGGATCGTCCGCGTGCTGACTTCACAGTATTCGGCCAGCCTTTCCTGTGTGAGTCCTTTTTGCTGCCGTAGTTCGCTGATCTTAAGACCAAGGTCGGGTTGGTTCATGTGATTCTCCTTTGGCTCAGCCTTGCGAAGGTTTCAAACCTTCGCGAGGCTTAATTTCTATTGTTCCATTATAGAAATTCGACTGAAAATCACAATGTCACAATCACGACACTGGCATGACATTTGCCCAACTATGGAGCAACCGCCTGCTGTTGGAAGGATCGGGTACGGCGTCGTAGAACGACCAGCAGGAGGCAGGTTAAAAAGAACAGTACCACCTGGGGAGGAAAGGACGCTTCGGTAATCAACGTGGGGCGGTTGACCAGGGCGTGTACGCCGATGGCCAGGAACAGGTTGCCCGAGAAGAGATAAATCGCGGTGAAGAACAACCCCCAGGCAAATAGCAGGGCAAAGTCGAGCGGGATATCGGCCAGAGTGTAGCCGCTAAAGATGCGATTGGGGATGTGGGACAGGATGAACAACCCCAGCATGGACAAGATTGCCCAGGCCAGCCTCTGGCGTTCCTCTGGCTTCTTGATCTTAAGATAGAACTGCTTCAGGTAAAAGCCGCGGTAGTTCATCTCTTCGAAAAAGGCATTGCCTGCCAGTTGGGCGAGCAAAGCTCCAAGTATGGGGGTCACCCCATGCTCGCTCCACATGGGATCGAGACGGACGTCCCCGTTGATCCAATTAATGACCAAGACAATAGCCTGGGTTGACAGCCAGAGCAAGGCAGTCAGAGACAAGCCCTGCGCCAATTTCCCCCATTCCAGCCCCACGTCCGCGGGACGGAGTTTACTCCAGCCAAAGATGATCATACTGAAGAGCAGAATATTCAGCAGGTTGGCCTGCAGCGTACTGTCGATCAGTCCGCCGGTGGCCCTGGCAATGGGATCAAAAAACGGGCCAGGGAACAGCACCAGATTGATGAGGGCGGCCATCACGCTGTTGACCAACAAAAGAACAAAAATGACTTTCCACGGAGCTTCTTTGACGCTGAACATGTGCATCTCCTTCGATGTTAATGACTGCAATTTATTCCGCCACCACAGTTCGATTCTTCCCGGCTGCTTTCGCGGATTTCAATGCCTGTTCGGCGCTGTGTACCAGAGCATCGATTGTATTTCCATGCAACGGATATTCCACCACCCCGAGCGAGACCGTGACCGGGAACATCCAGTCTTTCGACGTCTTTTCCACCGCGGCGCGAACGCGGTCTGCAATGGGCACCGCTTCCCTGGCGTTGGTCTGTGGCAGCAGGATGATGAACTCATCTCCAAAGCGCCAGCGGCCGACGAAATCGTCCGGGCGGATCGCCGACATCAGGACCGAACTCAATTGACTGATCAGCTGATCGCCGGCCGCGTAACTGATCGCATTGTAACGCTTCAGGTCATCTCCATCGATCAATAGCAGGCTGAAGCAATGTTTCTTGGAAGTGGCCTCCGCCAGAGTGAGATCGAGCTTGCGGCGGGTGGCGATCAGGTTCGGCAGGTTACCAACCGGGTCGGTATAGGCTACCCGGAACGTGACGTTCAACATATAGCCAAGGGACAGGATGCGCTCTGCCATCAATTCAATTGCCCGGATCATGGCTTGATTATCCCCGAGCGGTTCTACGTCGAAGATCCTGAATGGTTCCTCGCCGTCGATCCCTTCCATCAGCTCATTCAGGTTTTTCCAGACCAGTGCTGTGCTCAACGACGTGCCCGCCGGGAAATGGATCACCGCCATCGTGACGACCGGCATGTTCATGCTCAACTGTTGGGCCTGTTCGTTGAGGCGCTCGAACAGCTGCCGCGCCCGGCTGTCATGATTCTCTGCAGAATTTCCGACAAGGACGATCACAAATGCTTCCCCGGCGATGCGGTAGACCGTACTGCCCATCTCGTCCCGCAGTGCGATCCCTAGCCAGCGCAGCAATTGGTCGCCGCGCTCGAAGCCATGGATCCGGTTGACGCGCCGCAGCTGATGGACATCGATCCCGATCATCGTCATCGGGCTTAAGTCCTCATTCCCGAAATTGACCTGAATTCCTTTTGTAAAATGGACCAGGTTCCAGCACCCCGTAAGCAGATCGATCTCAGACAGCTGCGATTGCAGTGTTTGTTCCATGGGTTACTCCTTGCCTGTTAAGGGCAGTGGCCGTGATGTGGCATCGATTATAGCTGGACGCCAGCTGCATTCTTAACCCACCCTACAGAGGCATAACACTTACGACGCCGAGAGTTTACAATGAAGCATACCAAGAGGAATTATGCAAAAGCGATATATCTACTCTCTGTTGTTTGGGATCCCTGGGCTGTTCGTGGCCGGGATCATCTCCATTTTTGCGCTGGGTGCTTTCACGGGAATCCTCTGGCTCTTTGTTTTTGGCGATCATCCATGGCCCGTTTCAGCCGAGACAATTCTTTCCATCTTGTTTGTTGTTGTCTTCCTGATCCTGTGGGCTGGCATCATATTGCTGGGCTATTGGATGGGAAGGAGGCTTGAAAACGATCCGACCCTGAACAGGAAGCATGTTTTTATCTCAGCGGGATTGACTCTAATGTTCATTCTGTTCATGGTCATCTACCAATGGAGAGTGGGAAATATAGGAGCACAATCAGACAGTGCCCTGTGCAGTGAGTTCTGCGCCCAACATGGATTCTCCGGGAGTGGCATGCCACCGGAAAATTCGGGCAATCGAATTTGCAGCTGCTATGATGATGCGGGGAATGAAGCTCTCAGAATTCCGCTCGATCAAATTGCCCCGGATCATCCCTGATCAAGCCTCATTCATTTGCCGGCGCTTTTTCAGGAGGGTTTGTAGCATCACGCGCAGGAAAATTTCGGGCGTGAATAGTGCTGTGCCCGGTTTGATCAACTGATTGACGGCGAAGAATTGTCGCCGAACTGTATTATCGAATAGCATCGCGTCCAGAATTTCACTCACATACCGACGTCCCAGGCGATCCAGTAAACCGGTTTTGCTCGCGCCGCCCTGTGTGCCCGGCCATTCAAGATCTGCACTGGTCGCCAGGAACCAGATCGCCCGTGTGATTTTGCTGATTCTTCGTAAAGCTGAGCGCGCCACACCATCCAGATTTCCCTGGCTGCGCCGGATATCATCGGCCAGCGCTGACGCGGACATGGCCGCCACTGACATACCCTGCCCGTAGATCGGGTTGAACCCACAAAATGCATCGCCCAGAACGACAAAGCGTTCGGGCCAGCGTTCCAATTGTTCATAATGATGCCAGCGGCTGGATGTGCCGCGGTAGCTAACGGGTTGCGATATCGGCTCGGCGCCTCTCAGTGCTTCCTGAAATTCTGGTCCGAGGTGCTGCAGGAACGCTTCAAATGCAGCCGGGTCGGTGGGCGGATAATGTTTGTTAAAGCCAGCCATCATGACCACCATGGTATCGTCTTCCTCCGGGAAGACCAGCCCGCCATATGGATTGTTTGGAGGAACGGGAACGATCAAGAGCATTGGCGTATTGGGCTTGCGTTTGTATTTTCGGGTGACATAGCCCAGGAAACTATTCACTTCGCTCTCCTTAGGAGGAGAATAGCCAAGCTCCACCAGCCAGTGAGGGGTCCGGGAGCTACGTCCCGACGCGTCGACCACCAGATCGGCCTGATGGAGAGAATCCGCCTCGGGCTGGCTCGACCCGCCGCGCGCCCGGGTCCGCACGCCGGTCACGCGGCGATTGGACTCATCGCCCTGCAGCCCAATCACTTCCGTGCCATCCACAAAACGGATACACGGATTCTGGCGCAGCCGCCGCCGGATGTCTGCTTCCAATAGCAGCCGGCTGCAGCTCAATAATACCCACCCCGAGGTGAACCGTGGATACCAGCGATTGCGCATGCGCAAATGAGTATCACCGGTTAGATCGTACGGTACGGCTCCGGCAGAGATCAAATCCTCCTCTAGCCCCGGGAACCAGGTCCGCATCTGCTCCAGACCGGACTGTAACAGCGTGTGAAAATGCCGGGCCTGCGGCGTGCCGGGGCGGTACTCCGGCCCCTCCGGCAGGTGATCACGCTCGAACACGATGACCTCATCGAAGTGATCGGACAAGGCGCGCGCGGTCCACAACCCGGCGATGCTGGCGCCCATGACGATCGCTTTGCCGGATCGTTTTGCGTTCGGCGATTGGGATGGGATAGGAGTAAGTTCATTTTTCATCTCTCAGACTCCCTACTAAAACAGCTCCTTGCCGCGTTATCTTGAGCCCCCGCCTGCGGCCTATCTTCCATGACTGTAGATATGATATATCCAAAGTGAGGCAAATACAATGGGTAATAAAAAATCCCGCCTCACTGCAGACGGGATCAATTAATTTGAGCGCTGAATTACATATTTCTCATTTCCTCATAACGGACATGCATATCCATGCAATAGATGTTGACATCCCCCAGATGCTCGTAGGTTTCACAGCGTTTAAAAAGATCCTCTTTGCGAACCTGCATTCTCTCCAAGACGGGGTCTGTAAAGAGCGCATAGCCTTTCCAGCCGGTGGACTCCGCCACGCTGTTCTTCGCAAGCCTGTGGATCAAGTTGACGTCTGTACCCATTAGATCCCTGATGCCCGCCACTTGCTGGATAACGAAATGACCGTGATGGACCATGAACTTCAGATCGAGAGTGGGCAGGGCCCGACACGCCCGGCAGGGACAGGTTGATCCCTTGAACAAAGTAAGAGCCTTCTCTCGAAAGGCAAGATAAGTATTGTCGATCAGCTCCAGTAGAGATGAGGCTTCCTGTAGTTTGCTTTCTTCTATGTAAGCAAAGACGGCGTCCCCTTCCAGTTTTGAGATTGTCAACACTCTCCCCAATTTCTCGATCATAATCTCCAGCAGGAAGGAGAGCGCCATGTCCGCATGTTCGATCTCTGTCTGCGCGACGAAGGATGTGTAGCCAGAAATATCTGCAAGGATTAAGTAGCCTGTCTGGGTTTTTCTCTCCATCTCTCGCTCCTCTAAAGCGTACCCGGGTTTCCACTCTATTCTAATCGGCAAATATGACAAGACTCGTCCACAAATGTTACAAAATCACAATTGTTTAGAAGATCTGCGATAGAGGTGAGCGTACCTTTCGAATGATCACACCGTTTCAATCTGGCCGTCTGCCAGGCTCAATTTTTCGAACCATGTAAACACAAGATAGCCGGCGGCTGCGTAAATCAACCCCACCAGCAATTCCCCGATAAATAATGGACTGATCGTCAGCCAGTCTGCTCCGTCCATGGCCAGGCGGGCGGCCTGAATGCCGCGCGTCAGCGGCAAACTATACGAGATGAGCTGCAGGGATTTGGGCAGCACATCCACTGGGAAGTTGACACCGCTGAATATGTACAGCGCGATCACAACCATGGACGTGATCGTCCAGGCTTCGCGGGTGCGCAGCGAAAAGCTTCCAAGAATCAACCCCAGGCCGCAGCTTGTGATCGAGAGCAGCAGAATGCAGAGAGTAGTCAGTCCAAGATTGGACCGGGATAGATCCACATGGAAGAAGATGACACCCAGCACGAGCGCCATGATCGTGGATAAGAGTCCATCCACGATGTGGACCAGCGATCTTCCCAGGAACAACGGTCCGCGCGGCGCGGGGCTGGCGATCAAGTAAGGCAGGGTACGGAAATCGCGTTCACCGTTCACCGTCATCGAGACGCCCGAAACGCCGTTGGTGGCCGGCAGGAGCAGGATATTCCCGATCACGATGTAGAGCGGATCGGTGAGCCCGGCCAGCCGCCCCATAAACAGAAAGAGCAGCATCTGCGCCAACGGAAAAGCGATCTTGACCGAGATGTAAGGGGCGAAGGACTGCCAGGCATACAGCGCCCGGTAGGAATACCACGCGCTGGCCAGGTACAAACGGACGTTGCGCAGGAAATTTTGCATCATACCGAGCTCAATTCCCCGGTCACACGGATCATGTTATGCACTTTCTTCGAAAGAAGATAGGTCATAAGCAGATAGATCAATGAGATGCCAATCGAAAGAAACCAGTCAAACCAGATGTTCGAGATCGGCAGCTGAATCTCGAAAGATGAGTTCAAGCTGGTCACGCCCCAGCGCAGGGGTATGCTGTTCGAGAGCCACATGATCCAACGCGGCAGGTATTCGATCGGGAACATAAAGGCAGCCAGAATGGCGACTGGCAGCTCGAGATAGTTGATGAACATGCCCGTCACCCGCGAGGCCACACGGAAATGAGCCAGAAAGACGCCAATGCACCAAAAGCCGAAACATAAAATGAGGAGGGAGATCAGAATATAAGGAATGTTGTGCCAGGGAATGGATAGCATGAAGAAGAACATCACCACGAAAAACGATAGCAGCATGGAAACCATGCCGGTCAGGATGTTTGCAAAGGTCCGCACGGCGAGCACGGTTGTGAGGGATGTGGGACTGCCAACGATCAGCTCCAGTGTGCCCTCGCGGCGGTCGTTGCTGATGTCGAAGAAGGACGTGAAGACAATGCTGCTCCACATCCCCATGATGCCGCCGCCAATGATCACATAGACCAGGTCGGGCGCAGGTTTGCCGGCCATCCGCGCCAGCAGATAACCGACCGCACTGAACACTGCCGGCTGGAATACCAGCAACCCAAAGGAAAAGATCGAGAGCGCTCGCAACCGGATCTGGATGCTGATCTGCTTCCAGATGAACGGCAGCGGGTTATGAAGCGCTTTCCTTGATGATCTGGACATAGACATCCTCTAGCGTGGCATTGCGCACTTCGATATTCGAGATGACCTGCTGTTCCAGCAGTGCGGCCAGCGCGTTCAAGATTAGCCCAGGATTTTGAGTGTGAATAGAAACCATCTCGTGCGAGTTGCTCAGGTGATTGATCTCGCTTTGCAGGTTGCTGAGTTCACTTTCCAGTGCCGGGTTTTCCGTGGGTGTGTGGACGACGATCACACTATCACCGGACGCGCGCATTTTGAGCGAAGCCGGCGTATCGAGCGCGACAATCTCGCCATGATTGACCACCGCGATCCGGTCGCAAAGCTCTTCGGCTTCATACATGTAATGAGTTGTCAATAAGATTGTTTTGCCGCGTCCTACCAGTTCCTTGACCAGGGCCCGGATCTCGCGTGAACCGATCGGGTCGATGCCCACGGTGGGCTCGTCCAGAAAGATCAGGTCGGGGTCGTGCAGCATGGCGCGGGCCAGGTGCAGACGCTGCTGCATGCCGCTCGAGTACGTCTCCACCCGGTCTTTTTCGCGCCCAGTGAGTCCTACGGCCTCCAGCATTTCCCTGACTCGTGTTTCGATGGTCTCCGGGTCGAGTTTATAGAGCTCTGCAAAATACTTCAAGTTATCCAGCGCGCTCAAGCGGCTGTATAAGCCTTTATTCCCGCCAAACGTAAACCCGATGCGCGGGCGGATCTTGTCCGTGTCCTTGACCACATCGTGCCCGAAGACGGTTGCCTTCCCACCTGTGGGAAGCAGCAGCGTGGCCAGCATCTTGACTGTGGTTGTTTTCCCGGCGCCGTTCGGCCCGACCATGCCAAATAGCTCACCCTTGCGGATGCAGAATGAAATATCCTTCACGGCCTGCACCGGGTGTTTTTCGCGCTTCCAAAAGCCGCGAACGGAATAGAAGACTTTATTTAGATGCTCTACATTGATGATGTTTTCATTCTCACTATACATTTCCATACCCATTGAACAACATTGTTGTTTGGACGGTTGCTTACCCCAGATTTCACATAGTATAGCACCGGAGCCCAGTATGGAAGATGAGAAAGTTGTCAGTAGGTGTGTTTGTACCCTCTACTGAAAAGAAACAAGAGTAGCCTTGAGCGCGAACAAAGATCCGTAGCCGGAAATATCGCCAAGGACCAGATAACGTGTGTGTGTTTTGCGCTTCCCTTCTCGCTCCACGACACTTGCACTAGTACACCGGTGCAAATGTTGGCATAAATTCGCTGATGTTGTCCGCCTTGATGGCGGCCCAACGTGCTATGGATTGGTTGCCATATCTGCAGTCTGTCCGGCTGAGTAATTATCATCCTTCCGGAAGTCGCAGAAAATGTTCAATGGACAGGTCGCGTCTCAAACTCCTCTGGGCGTACGGGCTGTTCTTGGTTGGGCAGGTAACCAAGCCGGCCGCGTGTCAAGATGACGATCAGAAGCGCCGGTACTCCATAACCGATGAAGGCAGCAATGTCCATATGCGTAAAGTCCAGTGTGGGAAAGAGCGGCACCAAAATAACCTGAGAAACGTTAACGCAGGCATGCATAAGGATGGCAGCGAAAATGCTCCCCTCAGTGTGATTGAAGACCCATGTGAAGATGATTGCCAGGGCTGTCACCAACAGGAGGAAAAAGGGCAAGTTATATAAGAAGGGAGTCAGGCCGGTGCCCGGACCTCCTCCCTGCTGAGAGGTGAGGAAGTCCGGTAGATGCCAGAAGGTCCACAGGACGCTCAGGAGCAGCGTGCCCCACAGGGGACCGTAACGCGCTTGCAGGTGGGGCAGGGCAAAGCCACGCCAACCAGGTTCCTCACCCAGCGGCCCGCCTCCAAGCAAGACAAGGATGAACGTCACCAGGCAGGTCACCAGGAAAGCGGGTGAAAGACCTGGAAAGTTTGCAAGTGCTCCCGGCTGGGTGATGATCCCGAGCAGAATCGGTGCCGGTACAACCAGCAGGATGAGCAGATACCACTTCCAGCCAGCGCGCGCTGGTCTAAAGCGCTGCCGGAAGCGAAGCAAGCCTTCCTTCCCTTCGACGATGCGGATCAGGATGTAGGCGGCCAAGAACGGTCCGAACGATTTGAGGGCAAAAGCAACGGTGAAATCTCCGGGCAGGATGCCCCACTCCGAAAGGACAAAGGGAAGCGACATGATCCACGAGAATGCGTACGCGATGAGAAAGAAAAACAACAGGGGATGTTCTCTCATCCGGACTCGGAGACTTCCGGAAGCAGAGGCGGATTGACCCATTATCTGTGAACCTTCCATACTCCCAATCCTTTCTGTATTAGTTCTTCTACTATCATGATATCCCTGTTGCACGCGATACTGCCCCGTCACTGGGAGAGTTCCCACTATCCGAGTGGATAGGGCAGGAGTACGTCCAGCATCCCTCAAATTAAATAAAAACCCCGTCGTGATTCTGTTTTTTCTAACCGTGGCTTCTTTAACTTATTCTTTGCTGCAATGAGAGTATCTTTCTAGCTATAATGAATAAACAAAAGTCACTAAGCGACTATGCAGTTTTGTACGTTCTTTCATACGCCAATTGACATCCTCTCTTTTTTTTGCTACACTAGAGTTGTCAGACAAATTTGGTCTAGTCTACTAAGCCATTCACCGACTGAACTATACAACTACATGACTACCCTACTCATCAAAAACGCGTACATTGTCACAATGGATGACCATCAGCGGGAGATTCCCGATGGTGGTCTTTTTATTCGTGACGGCTTCATCGAGCAAGTGGGCGCGACGAATGAGCTGCCCGTCCGTGCCGATGAAGTGCTGGACCTCTACGGCTTCGTCGTTCTGCCTGGGTTGGTCAACACACACCATCACTTCTACCAGACCCTGACCCGTGCCGTGCCTGCCGCGCAGGATGCCAACCTCTTCAACTGGCTGACGACGCTTTATCCCATCTGGGCGCGCATGAACCCGGAGGACATTTTCGCCTCTGCCCAGACGGCCCTCGCCGAGCTGGCTCTTTCGGGGTGCACCACCGCTTCTGATCATCTCTATCTTTTCCCCAATGGCTCAAAACTGGACGATGAGATCGCCGCGGCGCGCGAGATCGGATTGCGCATCCAGGCTTCGCGCGGCTCGATGTCCCTCGGCCAGTCGCAGGGCGGGCTTCCGCCTGATTCCGTTGTGGACGATGAAGACTCCATTCTGAGCGACTCCCAGCGGCTCATCCAGCAATACCATGACCCCAAGCCCGGCGCGTTCGTGCAGATCGTCCTGGCCCCGTGCTCGCCCTTCAGCGTCACGAGTGACCTGATGAAGCAGTCTGCCAGGCTGGCGCGTGAATATGGCGTTCATCTTCACACGCATTTAGCGGAAACAGAGGATGAAGAACAATTCTGTCTACAAAAGTTTGGGCATCGCCCCGTGGGATACATGCAGGAAGTGGACTGGGTGGGGAATGACGTCTGGTTCGCGCACGCGGTCTGGGTAAATGACGAGGAGATCGGGGTCTTTGCGAAGCATCACTGCGGTGTGGCGCACTGTCCCACCTCGAACATGCGGCTGGCTTCGGGTATTGCGCCGGTCAAGGAATATCGCCTGGCGGGCGTGAACGTCGGCCTGGGTGTGGACGGGTCCGCCTCCAACGATGGGTCGCACCTGCTTGCCGAGGTCCGCAATGCAATGCTGGTAGCGCGTGTCAAAGAGGGGATCACGGGTTACTCATTATCGAACGATCCGGACCGGAAGCTGATGACGGCGCGTGAAGCTCTTTATCTCGGCACGCGCGGCGGCGCGGCCGTAGTTGGAAGAAATGACATCGGAAGTCTGGAACCCGGCAAATGCGCGGATTTCTTCGCCATCGACCTCGATCGTATTGGCTTTACTGGCATGCACGACCCGGTCGCCGCGATCGTATTTGGGCAATCTGTCAATGTGGATTACACGGTGGTCGGCGGCAGGTTTGTCGTCAAAGAAGGCCAGCTGTGCACCGTGGATGAACGGAAATTGATCGAGAGACACAACCAGGCAGCGAAGAGGCTTCTCTCCTAATGTCCTTGTGAGTCTCCGGGACGCAATCACCAGTTAAACGGGCAGAGCTGCCTGCTCAGATTCATTTGACAACAGGAGATTGCCAAGCTCGCCCGCAACGACGTAGAAACGATCATGCTCGGTTTCCTCCTCTCTATGCTCGTTGGCTGGCCCGCGATCCTGGTCACGCTCATCCTTGCCATTTTGGGTCTCACCAGGAACAGACATCCGTTTTTGTATGCAGCGGCGATCCTTGCCTTTCCGTTCTCCTGGTTCCTGAGCGGGCTGCCGAACGTGAGCTTTCCGGCGATCCTGTTGATCTTCGTGCCGGCGCTGCTTTTTGGCTCGAGTTATGCCATGTCGCGTGGGCGCGAGATGGTTGCCTGGCTGATGGCGATCCCGTTCTTTCTGATTGTCCTGCTTCTGTTCTTTGTGATCGCTTCCGGAGCGTAGGCATGCCATGCGGATGAGTGATCTGCTGATACAAATGATCTTTGGCTGGCCGATGATCGTCGTATCGATTCTGCTTTCGATCATTGGAGTCTGGCTGAAGAAGCCTGTGTTCCTGGCGGCGGCTGGAGTCATCGGCATCCCATTCGCGGCGTATATCACTGCTGCCACTCATCTACCGGGCTTGCTGTTACCCGCTTTTCAACTGGGTGCAGCCTATAGCGTCAAGCGTCAAAAGTTTCTGCTCGCCTGGCTGTTAATTACACCCATGATCGTCGTAGCCGCCTGGCTTGCATATGCTGTCCTGTCACAATAATTGGTTCGTCACTGACGGAGAATCTATGCCCTCATCAACCAAATTGACTCACTCGCTCGTTGACGTCGCCATGGGACGCCTCCCGGCTGACCTGGTCATCCTGAACGGCAAATGGGTCAGCGTGCAGTCAGGGGAGATCTTGCCCGGCTCCGATATTGCCATCAAAGATGGTCATATTGCCTACGTCGGTGAGGATGCAAGTCACACCGTTGGTAAGAAGACCAGGGTCATCGATGCAAAGGAACGCTATCTCGTGCCCGGCTTGCTGGATGGCCACATGCATGTCGAATCGGGCATGGTCACGGTAACCGAGTTCGTGCGCGCCGTGGCGGCGCGCGGTACCACCGGCATGTTCATCGACCCGCACGAGATGGCAAATGTGTTCGGGCTCAAAGGGGTGAGACTGATGCTGGACGAAGCCAGGCAGCAGCCGATCCACGTCTGGGTGCAGATGCCCTCCTGTGTCCCCTCGGCCCCCGGCTTCGAGACCCCGGGCGCACGCATCGGTCCAAAGGAGGTTGCAACCGCAATGAAGTGGGAGGGGATCATCGGGCTGGGTGAGATGATGAATTACCCTGCCGTCTCGGCGGGGGACCCGGCTATGCTGGAGGAGCTATCCATTACGCATGCCCGCAATAAAACCATCGGCGGACACTACGCCTCCCCCGACCTGGGACTGCCCTTCCATGGCTATGTGGCGGGCGGCGTGGAGGATGACCACGAGGGGACCCTGCTCGAAGATGCTGTCGAGCGCGTTCGCCAGGGGATGAAAGCGATGCTGCGCTATGGCTCGTCGTGGCATGACGTGGCTTCGCAACTGGGTGCCATTACACACCTGGGCATGGATTCCCGTCACTTCATGCTGGTGACCGATGATTCGCACGCCCACACGATCTCCTCTGAGGGCCACACCGACCGCGTCCTGCGCCACGCCATCGAGCAGGGACTGAGTCCCATCACCGCCATCCAGATGATGACGATCAATACTGCCGAGCATTTCGGGGTCAGCCGCGAAATGGGCATGATCGCTCCCGGTCGCTGGGCGGACGTGGTGCTGGTCGAGGATCTGAACAACTTCAGAGCCGACATGGTTATCGCCCGGGGGCAAGTCATCGCCGAGAATGGGAAATGGAAGGTGAAACTGCCGAAGTTCAAATATCCTTCCTGGGCGACGGATTCGGTCAATCTCAAAAGGCGGCTGAAGGCGGAGGACTTTAGGTTGAAGGTCAAAGGTTCAGCCTCCAGGGTCAAAGCCAATGTCATCGGCATCATCGAAAACCAGGCTCCTACCCGACATTTGACCTTCGAGATTCAACCCAAAAACGGCG
>DATHTL010000202.1:0-3286 GCA_035463255.1 Anaerolineales bacterium
AGATAGAGTAGCCTGTTCTCTACCCCTACGGGCTCATCTGCCATTCACCATTTATCTTTTGCAACGTCACCGTCTCCACAGACGGAGCGGCGCGGGTCACTTGCGCAGTGGTTTCATCGCCCTGCAGGTCGAGTGACAAACTCTCATATCCATCTTCACTCAGTGCCAGAACAATAGAAGCATAATCGTATGCCAGGGGAGATGTGAATTCGCCGGATTGCACCACACCCTGGATGGCTTCAATCAACGTCTCGGCATTTGCATACTCTCCTGCCACAATAGCTCTCTGAGCATTTGCAATCATCAGTTCCACAGCAACATTTGGTGGTGCGTTCGCTTCGCGGATCAGGAGCGGCAGAAACTCGGGCCGGGCATAGGCTTCCTCGGAGCGGCCGAAGATCGAGAAGGGCGGCGGGGCATAGTTCGTTTGATACACCCTGCGTAAGTCTTGAAGCTCGATCGTCAGACGCAGATCGTCGAGCTGCTCGCCGGGATCGTGACTTCCCAGCCAGGCGCGATAGTCTGTATTGAAGGTCTCACTTGAAACACCGAAAACATCCTGCAGGATCTGATCTCTTTGCTCAGGGTCATAGAACGGGTCACCGGCCGCATTGCGCCCGAACTCCCTTAACGCATCCCAACCATATTCCTCAACGATGTAAGCCATGATTGTTGCACCGTGCAAATAGGCGACTTCATGCTGGGAAGCAAAGACATCCAACCCAGCCTCGTAGCCCAGCTCGAGCATCGCTGCGCCGCGCTCAGGAATCGGCTCCGGTTTGTAATGACCGCCTGCAATGTACACAGCCAGCCCTTCATTGAAAGGAAAAAAGCCCGCCTCAGAGGAATCGACTCCGGTTGCATGAGTAAATTCATGACGAAATATGGTCTCGAGGCCTGCATCTCCCTGTGACGGCCCGTAGTAACGGTCTGTATACGCCATCAACAATTCATCGCCTCCGGCGAAGGCGCCATTCCCCCACATGCGATCCATGATGTAGATATCAAGCTGGTTCTGCACTTCGACCTCGGTTACCCGGGCAAAATCCCCGGCAGCCTGCTGGGCATGGTGGGCGATCGTTTCAAGGTCGCGGGCGGCTGCGGTGTTTGTGATGTAGTGGAGCGTGCAGCATGGAATTTGAATGGACTCCCATGCGGCTCCGGTCTCCTGTTGAGGACGCTGGTCAGCGGGCAGCACTTGGAATTGATACCGGGCATCTACGCTCGGCTCCCCCGGTGCTTCGATCTGCACCTCATGCGCACCTTCCAGACCGGAGGTATCCAGCGCCAGAGGAACGAGCAGTCTGTTGAACGTCCACTGGCCTGGGACTTCAATTGGAGTTCCACCATCCAGCGTCAGTGAGACGATCACTTCGGGTGGCTCGCGAAAGCCCTCCACCGGCGCCTCAAAGGTCAGCACATCCCCGGCGTAGTGCAGCGGACCCGGGTAGGCCTGCACCTGATCGCCAACGCGCTCCAGTGAGAACGGACTCTCCAGGTCAGGCATAGGCGATGAAGCAGGCTCGGTGGCAGGCGGTTGGGTCGACTCTTCTGTGGGACTCGGAGAGGGAGTGACTTCGCTTGTCGGCATGGCCGTCGCGGGCGTCTCAGCCGCGCAGGCGATCATGCTCAACGAAAGGATTATTGCACACATCCACCGGATTGCATTCATAGGACATCCTTCCTCTGGAAATCAAAACACACATAAGTATATGATTTTATCCATGTGGAACCAGACATCAACAATCGAAGCAAGTCTCCAGAGGGGTTTTCGAGTTATATAGACCAAACCGGGGAGGGGTTACATGCTTTGATTGCTTAACTGACAGAATAGTTGGGAGCAATTAGCTCACTTCCCCTTGACTACGGTGGCAGGAGAAAGCAGGCTTATAATTGCATAAGCCATAAAAATGAGACCCTTTGCTTCACAGGGTCTCATTTTTGATGAATCCCCACCAACGAAGGGAAGTTCAGCGTGCTCTCCATCATATATGGAATTACCTCTGCGGCAACATGGGGCGCGGCAGATTTTATCGGCGGGCTGGCCAGCAAACGCACCAGCCCGTATCGCGTCCTGTTCCTGGCGGAAATCGCCGGACTGATCCCGTTCACAGCGCTCGCCCTGCTCCTGCGTGAGCCCTTTCCCTCCACGGCCGATATCCTTCTCGGCGCAGGCTCCAGCCTGATCGGTTTGACGGGACTCCTCTTCTTGTATCAGGCTCTTGCCAGTGGACAAATGACGATCGCCGCGCCGGTCTCCGCACTGTTTGCTGCACTCATCCCCGTGATCTTTGGCTTCTTCACGCTCGGCGCGCCGTCTACAGCGACCATGATCGGCTTCGGCCTGGCCTTCCTGGCGGTCTGGTTCATTTCGCAAACGGAGACGACGAACTGGCGCATCAGCCTGCGGGACCTGCGTCTGCCTCTGCTCTCCGGCCTTTTCTTTGGCTTGTATTTTCTCGTGATCCACAGGGCCACGCTCAACGCGTTCTTCTGGCCCCTTGCTGCGGCCCGCTTCGCCGGATTCATCGCCTTTGGCCTTTACGCGCTCATTGCCCGCCAGCCTGCTCTTCCACCGCGTGACTTGTGGTGGTTCTGCAGCGTCAACGGCGTGCTCGATATTGGAGGCAACGCCTTCTACGTGCTCGCCGCGCAGGCGGGGCGCATTGACGTGGCAGCCGTCCTGGGCGCGCTATATCCCGCATCCACTGTGTTACTGGCATGGATCTTTTTGAAGGAGAGAATTACCTGGTTTCAAACGTTCGGAGTCGTTCTGGCGTTTATTGCGATCGTGCTCTTTACGCTCTAATGGGAATTTGACCGAATACAATAGTCCCCGCTGACGAGTTCGAGATTCAATTCACTTCCTGTTCTCGATCCGGCGATTCGCCAGGTTGCAGTAGTCCTCGCTCAATTCATACCCCACGAAGTGCCGTCCTGCTTTCAGCGCAGCCAGCGCTGTTTGCCCCGAGCCCATAAAAGGATCGAGCACGATTTCGTTCGAAAACGTATACAGCTGGATCAGGCGATAAGGCAGCTCCACCGGGAACGGCGCCGGGTGTCCCACCTTCTTCGCAGATTCAGAAGGAAATCCCCAGACCGATTTGGTGAACTCCAGAAATTCATCCTTCGAGATCGTGCTCACGCGCCCATCCATCTTGTCGCGCCGGTAGCTTCCTTTTGAAAACACCAGGATGTATTCATGCGTATCCCGCAGCGTCGGGTTGGTTGCCGATTGCCACGAGCCCCAGGCGGTGGAGGTGCTGGCCGAGGCGCCCTTCTCCCA